>JARRNW010000093.1:0-12155 GCA_037384565.1 Candidatus Thiodiazotropha sp. | reverse complement strand
CCAAGATTTAGATATCTGTCATCGAGGTGTTCGCGATCATGATTCAACGCTCAGTCAAAACCGATCAGAACGATCTCGTGGATCGCATCAGCCGTTTTCTCACCTCACCTCCGGAAGGCACACCCGCAGAAATCATCGAGGCCTTTGGGGAGGTCGGCCGCAAGACCTTCCTTCCCCCCAAATTGTTTCTCGAAACGGTGGAGCAGGCGCCGGTCGCCATCTCGATCACCGACCCTGAAGCCCATATCCTGTATGTCAACTCCGCGTTCGAGCGACTGACAGGCTATGCCAGGAATGAGGTCATCGGGAAAAACGAATCGGTGCTCTCCAGCAAGTCCACCCCCGAATCGATCTACCGTGAGCTTTGGCAAACTATCCAGGACAAGCGGGTGTGGCAGGGTATGCTGGTCAATCATCGCAGTGACAAAACCGAATACATCGCCGAGCTGACCATCTCGCCGGTCAACGACAAACTTGGGTCGACCGCCTATTTTCTCGGCATGCACCGGGATGTTACCGAGATGCACCAGTTGCAGCAGCAACTGAAGTTTCAGAAGAATCTCACCGAGGCGGCACTGAATGCGGCACCCATGGTGGTTGTCATGGTCGCGATGGATGGCCAGGTGCTGATGGATAATCATGCCTATAAGGCCTTATTGGGTGATTTTCGCGGCGTGGAACCGGTCAACCTGTTTCTCGATGCCCTGGGACAGCAAATCGGCTTCGATCTGGGCAAGGTCTGCCACGTGGGGAAGGGATTCACCAATGTGGAGGTTCGTCTCGATCCCCCCGGAGGTTCCGGCAGTCCCCGCTGGTTCTCCTGTTCCGGTGTGCATGTGCCGGAGCTTGATGAAGCCGCGCAACACTATTTCGAGCAGCCGGAAGAGGCCCGTTGCTGCCTGTTGTTGATTGCCAACGAGGTAACCAGCAGCCGCAACCGGATTCAGGAGGCCCGTCTGAACATGATTCGCGCCAACATGGCGGAGCAACAGATGGTGCAGACCATGCGTGAGGCCATCTCCGGGGCCATCTTCAAGATGCAGGTTCCGTTGAATGTCATCAAAGCCGCCTTGTCCATGCCCGGTTCCAATGAACAGAGCGGACTGGTACGGGTCTTACAACAGGCATTGCAGAGTGGCGATGATGCGGTTGAGAGCCTGCATGCCGCCCTGCCCAGTCCGGTGGTCGAACAGACCACCCTGGTGAACATCAATGAGTTGCTGCATGAGGTGATGCGCCTGTCCACCCATGCGCTGCTCTCCGCCGGTATCGTGGTGGACTGGCGGCCGGCCCCGGTGCTGCCCTCCGTGTCGGGTCGCATCAATGCCTTACGGGGTCTGTTTAAATACATCATCGACAACGCTATCAAAGCCGTCATCGAGGCGAAAAGCAGCTATCGAGAAATTCGTCTCGAAACCTATGTCGACGGACAGGATTTGGTCACGGAGATCATGGATAATGGCCTGGGAATACCGAACTCCCACCGACTCAAAGTTTTTGAACCTTTCTTTTGCGGATGGGAGCATCCCAAGGAGCATGCTGGCATGGGATTGACCATGGCTCAGGAGATCGTCATCGGTCATGGCGGAAGTGTGGAGATTGATCCCGACTTTTTCAGAGGTTGCCGGGTCATCGTAAGGTTACCCTTGAACGGAGTGGAGGATAACGGTTGATGTCAGCTACCGACCCGCAAGCGCATGGACCCTTGCTCGAGTCGCAGCTCGAGAGTCTCTATGAAGTGAGCCAGGTTCTCAGCCGCTCCCTCGATTTTCGTGAAACCCTCGCTGAGGTCTTGAGTCGCCTGAATGATACCGGCAACCTGCATCACGGCATGATCTGCCTGATCGATGACAACAGCGGCGAGCTGTTTGTCACGGCACTGCATGAAAATCCCGCTCCCTTCAACACGGTGCGATACAAACCGGGCGAAGGCCTGGTGGGCGCCATCATGGAGAGCGGTCAGGCGCTGGTGGTCAAACGCATCTCAGACGAAGATCGCTTTCTCGATCGGCTCGGTGTCTACGATCCGGCGCTGCCGTTTATTGGCGTCCCGATCCCGATCGGCGATCATACCGCCGGTGTGTTGGCCGCCCAGCCGATCGGCAGTCTCAGTCAGCTGCAGATCTATGAAAGATTCCTGCAGATGGTCGGCAATCTGATCGGCCAGAGCGTGCGTCTGGCAAAACAGGTCGAGGATCAACAGCTGGCATTGAAGATCGAACGCGATTCACTGCGACGCAAGGTGCGAGGTGAACACGGGTTCTCCAATATGGTGGGACACACCCCCTGCATGCGGCTGATCTTCGAACAGGTGCGGCAGGTGGCGAAATGGAACACCACGGTGCTGGTGCGTGGCGAATCCGGTACCGGCAAGGAGTTGATCGCCAACGCCATCCACTACAATTCGCCGCGCAGCAACGGTCCGTTCATCAAACTGAATTGCGCGGCACTGCCCGATACCTTGCTGGAATCGGAACTCTTCGGCCATGAGAAGGGGGCCTTCACCGGCGCGGTGAATCAACGCAAGGGGCGCTTCGAACAGGCCCATGGCGGTACCATATTTCTCGATGAGATCGGCGAGATCAGTCCGACATTCCAGGCAAAATTGCTGCGCGTGCTGCAGGAAGGAGAGTTCGAACGGGTCGGTGGTTCGAAAACCCATGTGGTCGATGTCCGGGTGGTGGCGGCCACCAACAAGGATCTGGAGTCCGAGGTCCAGATGGGACAGTTTCGGGAGGATCTCTACTACCGCCTCAATGTCATGCCGATTCAGATGCCCCCCCTGCGGGATCGTCGAGAAGACATCCACGACCTGGCCCGTTTTCTGGTCACCAAAATCGCCAAAAGTCAGGGACGGGAACTGGAGATCGACGATGGCGCCATCCGCCTGCTGATGCGCCACGATTGGCCGGGCAACGTCCGGGAACTGGAAAACTGTCTGGAACGGGCCGCGGTCATGAGCGGGGACGGCATGATCGACGAAAATGCGATCAACCTTTCGGGACTTCGCCCGCTGCTGGAACCGGATATTGCACTGGAAGTGCCCGCGCAAACCAGGCAGGAACTCGACGATCCCAATATGGATGAGCGTCAGCGGGTCATCGCCGCCCTGGAGCAAGCAGGTTGGGTACAGGCAAAGGCTGCCCGACTGCTGGGCATGACCCCGAGGCAGATCGGGTATCGTATCCAGACCTTGAATATCAAGGTTCGACAACTCTGAATGATACGATCGGAAAAAAATTCAGAACACTATATTTGGGGCGGAGACTGTGAGGGTTGGCACCTCCTGAAAAGTGATTCATTAAGTGTCATTAAAGAACGGGTTCCTGCCGGGCGTTTTGAAGTCAGGCACTACCATGAAAAAGCGGAACAGTTTTTTTATATCCTTAGTGGCACCGCGACGCTTGAGGTTGATGGATGCGAGAACGTTGTGAATGCCGGAGAAGGCTTGTACATCCCTGCCGGCGTTCCTCATCAACTTAAAAATGAAAGCCAGAATGAAGTTATTTTTATTGTGACCTCAACGCCCCCAAGTCATGGGGACAGAGTTGAATCCACGGCTTCATGTTGAAACTAAAGTATCTTAACTTTCGAAGTACAACTCTGGCACAGAATCCCGCATAACCGTGCACTTTCACCACGAAGGATCCGTGCACAAACACTGTAGACAGCCGTACATACCCCCCGTGCCTCTGTCGTCAACGTAACAATTACATGATCTAAAAAAATTAAAAAAATATCCTTAAATCATAAAGATAGTGACTTGCGTCAGACTAGGCACGCAGATTGCATCTAGGTTTCCAACAGCGAAAACATTGTGGCACAGCTTGGGAGGCCGGATGATGGAATTGAAAGTGATAGGTCAGAATGCGGATGCGGCGTCTACGGGAGGTTGCAGCTCTTCGGGATGTGGCGGTAGCAGCGATCAGATGTCGCATCTACCGGAACATATCCGGGAAAAGGTGCATAACCATCCCTGTTACTCCGAAGAGGCGCACCACCACTTTGCGCGTATGCATGTCGCCGTGGCGCCAGCCTGTAATATTCAGTGCCACTACTGTAATCGCAAGTACGACTGCGCCAATGAATCCCGTCCCGGTGTGGTGTCCGAACTGCTTACCCCGGACGAGGCGGTGAAAAAGGTCATGGCCGTGGCCGCCAATATCCCACAGATGACCGTACTGGGCATCGCCGGACCCGGTGACCCCCTGGCCAACCCGGAACGTACCTTCGACACCTTTCGTCAGCTCACCGAGAAGGCCCCGGATATCAAGCTATGCGTCTCGACCAACGGACTTTCCCTACCGGACCAGGTCGAGGAGCTGTGCAAACACAACATCGACCATGTCACCATCACCATCAACTGTGTCGATCCGGACGTGGGGGCCAAGATCTATCCCTGGATCTTCTGGAAGAACCGCCGCATCAAGGGGCGCAAGGGTGCCGAGATACTGATCAAGCAGCAGCAGAAGGGTCTGCAGATGCTCACCGATCGGGGTATCCTGGTGAAGGTCAACTCAGTGATGATTCCCGGGGTCAACGACCAGCACCTTGAAGAGGTCAGCAAGGTGGTCAAGTCCAAGGGCGCCTTCCTGCACAACGTCATGCCCCTTATCGCCGAGGCCGAACACGGTACCTTCTACGGTGTGATGGGACAGCGGGGCCCCACCCATGAGGAACTTCAGGGCCTGCAGGACAAGTGCGCCGGCGATATGAACATGATGCGTCACTGCCGCCAGTGCCGCGCCGACGCGGTGGGTATGCTCGGTGAGGACCGGGGTGATGAGTTCACCATGGACAAGGTGGAGACCATGGAGATCGACTATCAGGAAGCGATGCAGAAACGGGCGGAGTATCAAGCCTCGGTGACCGCCAACATGGAAGCCCAGCGGCAACAGAAAAACGAGACCTTCATTCCCCTGAGTTCACTCAAAAAGGCCCGCAAGGAACCACGCCCGGCGCTGATGGCCGTGGCCACTACCGGTGGCGGGGTGATCAACCAGCACTTCGGACATGCCCGGGAGTTCCTGGTGTACGAGGCATCACTGTACGACGTGCGGTTCATCGGGCACCGTAAAGTCGATCTCTACTGCAGCGGCGGCGACACCTGCGGCGATGCGGAAACGACCCTGCAAAAAACCATCCGCACCCTTGAAGGTTGCGAGGCCGTGCTGTGTTCCAAGATCGGCTATGAACCTTGGGAAATGCTTGAGGAGGCCGGCATTCAGCCCAATGGGGAACATGCCATGGAAGCAATCGAGGAAGCGGTGGCCAAGGTCTACACCGAAATGGTGGAAGCCGGCCGGCTCGACCAGCCTAATACCGCGGTTCAACTCCAGATCGGTGCCTGAGGAGCGTAACAATGGCGTATGAAATCATCGAAAGCTGTGTCAATTGCTGGGCCTGTGAACCCCTCTGTCCGAGTCAGGCCATCTATGAGGCACGCCCGCATTTTCTGATTGACGCGAAAAAATGCACAGAATGCGAGGGGGATCATGCCGATCCCCAGTGCGTTAGTATCTGCCCCATCGAAGGGGCGATTCTGAACCCGTTCTCCGAACCGGCCAATCCGCCGGGTTCGTTGACCGGTATCCCGCCGGAACGGATGGCGGAGGTGATGGCTGAGATCCAGGCACGCTGAGTGTCCGAAATATCACACAGGTCCGACGGTCGCATTCGACGCGACCGTCGATACGATACACCGCGGAGGTAATGTCCGATGGAAAAGATCATGCAACAGCGACTCGCGCCCGTAGCGGGACCGAAGACCGTGTATGCACGGAGTGTCAAACCTTATCATCAGTTCATCCGCCTGATGCGCAATCATTTCACCCGCCCGGTAACGCAAACCAAACCCTATGGCATGACCTTGCCGGATCGGGTCTGGGACCGCCAATCCGCACTGCTCATGAGCCTGTACGAGTCCCGGCATTATGAGTGACCTGGTTTTCTATGAGAAACCAGGCTGTGTTGGCAACAACCGGCAGAAAGCGCTTCTGCGTGAACACGGAATCTCCTTTGAGGTCAGGGACCTGCTGAGCACTCCCTGGACCACCGACACGCTGAGGGTGTTTTTTGCGGATACCCCGGTGAGTCAGTGGTTCAATGATTCCGCACCCCGGGTGAAAAGCGGTGAAATCCCGATCGGCCAGGTCGATGAGATCACCGCCTTGCAGTTGATGGTGGATGACCCGATCCTGATCCGCCGTCCCCTGATGGCCTGTGACGGACTCAAGCAGTCCGGCTTCACCCCCGGGCCGGTGCTCGACCATCTGGGCATTCAGCTGGATGTAGAGAAAGACCTGCAGTCCTGCCCCCGGGTGGCGCAACCCTGCGAGGAGCCCCATTGAGCCACGAAATCGATGCCTCAAGTCATCGGGATGCGATTGAATTCGCCGATGGCGTCTATTGGATCGGCGCCCTCGATCCGTCGCTGCGGACCTTTGATATCATTCTGAGCACCGCCAATGGCACCACCTACAATGCCTATCTGGTAAAAGGTAGTGAAGGTGTGGCGATCATCGATACCGTGAAGGCCAATTTCAGCGATGAGTTCTTCGCCCGCTTGGAATCCGAAGTCGATTACCGCGAGATCAAGTACATTGTGCTCAACCATCTGGAACCGGATCACACCGGCGCATTGCCGGAACTGATGCGCCGCGCCCCTCAGGCGCAACTCTATATCTCGCAACGGGCCACCTCCATGCTCAAGGCCCTGCTCAAACCCACCAACGGTGGGTTCGAATACACCACGGTCATCACCGACGACCGTATCAGTCTGGGTGACCGTACCCTGCGTTTTCTACATACCCCATTCCTCCACTGGCCGGATACCCAATGCACCTATCTGGAAGAGGAGGCGATACTGTTCTCTGGGGATGTGTTTGGCTGCCACTATTGTGACAAGCGGTTGTTCAATGACCGAGTAGGGGATTTTCGTTTCTCCTTCGACTACTACTATGCCCATATCATGCGTCCTTTCAAGAAGCACGTGATGGAGGCCCTGCAGTTGATCGAACCCCTCAAATTGAAACAGATCGCCCCAACCCATGGGCCGATATTGAGGGAGAGACCCCGACGATATGTGACCCACTACCGAGAGCTTTCGACCTCCAGCTTGTCCCGGGAGATCGGGATCGACGACCGCTCCCTGATCATTTTCTACATGAGTTCCTACGGCAACACCGCACGTATGGCCGAGGCGATCAGCGCAGGCGCCAGCGGGATCCCTGATGTACGGGTCTCGCTGTACGATCTGGAAGGCGGTGAAACCGGCCCCTTCGTGGACCTCATCGAGGAGGCCGACGCCCTGCTGTTCGGTTCCCCAACCATCAATGGCGATGCGGTCAAACCGGTCTGGGACCTGCTTTCATCCCTGGCCGTGGTGAATCTCAAAGGCAAACTGGGCGGCGCCTTCGGTTCCTTCGGCTGGAGTGGCGAGGCGGTACCCATGATCGAGGACAGAATGCGTGGCTTGAAAATGCGCATCCCCCAGCAGGGATTGAGAGTTAAATTGATACCCTCCGACGAAGAGCTGGAGAGCTGTCGGGCCTTCGGAAAGACGATTGCAGAAGAGCTGGTGGGGAAACATCAACACAAAGAGGTGATCGATCTGGCTGATCTGATCTGATTTCGGACATCATCAACGCAACATCTGAGGATGAACTGACATGGCAAAAGCGAAAATTACATTCGGCGATATCGAACAGACCGTCAACGTACCCGCGGGTACGCGGGTTATCGAGGTTTCGGAAAAGATCGGTGCGGGCATCGTCTACGGTTGCCGGGAAGGTGATTGTGGTACCTGCATGATGCACGTGGAAGAGGGCTGGAACAATCTTACCGAACCGTCTGTCCTGGAGGAGAAAGTGCTCAAGGAGAACATGGCGGGACGGCATGACCGGCTTGCCTGCCAGGCGCAGATACTGGGCGATTGCAAAATCAAACCGACCTGATCAATCTTTAGGGAGATCCGGGTCAAGACGAGGCACTCCAATGGCACAACCCATCCAGACCAGTACTGTAGTACAAAACCTTTACGCGCAGCTGATCGATGCCGCGTGTGAGCAAACCTCCACCGAGGTGGTGTTGGCACGTCTGTTGTCGTCGTGGAAACACGGCTGTTCCGTACTTCCTGAGTGGCTGGGCCTTGGGGAATTCGAATTCCATAGGATGCTGGAGCTGCGTTTTCCCCGGATTCATCCTTCGGAAGTGATCCACCAGGGTGCCGTGCCCCGCAGCGCCTACGAGGGGGAGATGGAGGATCTGCGGACCCTGATTCTAAAAAACCGCAGTCACCGTTCAGATGCCGAACTCTGGTTTGCTGAAATCCTCATTGCCGGCTGTATGGGACAGGATCACCTGTGGCAGGACCTTGGGCTGTGGTGTCGGGATGATCTCTCCCTGCTGATCTCGGATCATTTTCATCCCCTCGCGGTGATGAACACCAAGAACATGAAATGGAAAAAGTTTCTCTACAAACAATTGTGTGAGACCGAAGGGATCTACACCTGCCGATCGCCAAGCTGCGAGGTCTGCGTTGATTACGCAAACTGTTTTGCCCCCGAGGAGTCCTGATTATTGCCTCTAAACCCTTAAGCCCCCACAGTCACGGGGTTATTGTCGGTACCACCTCGATCTTGTGAGGTTTATACTCTACTGCCCTTGAACATGCCTTACCAGCCGCTACGGGTAAAACGAAATCAACCCAACCCCTAATGCACAGACAAGCACCGCCACCCGTCGATCAAGAACTCTCGCAAAAAGCCACCGCTGCCTATCTCGGATTGGCTATGGGCGACGCCTTGGGAGCCACAACCGAGTTTCTTACCCCAAAAGAGATCCAGACCCGCTATGGGGTGCACAAGACCATCCGTGGTGGTGGCTGGCTCAAATTGAAACCCGGGCAGGTCACCGATGATACCGAGATGAGTCTGGCCCTGGGGGAGGCGATACTCCGAAGCGGTGGCGTGAGTGCCCGCTCGGTTGCACAGGCTTTCAGCGACTGGATGAAGCGCAAACCCATCGATATCGGCAATACCGTACGACGGGGCATCATCCAGTTCAGGAACACCGGTAACCCCTGGGTGGATGAAAATTTCTACGATGCCGGTAACGGGGCCTGCATGCGCTGCCTGCAGATTGCCCTGGCCTATCATGCCAGTTCAGCGGATGCGCTGGTGGTCGCCTCGAGAACCCAGGCCCATACGACCCATAACAATCCGCTATCCGATGCGGGTACGGAAACCGTGCTGCGCATGATCGTTGCCGCAATGAAAGGCGCCCCGAGGGAGGAGCTGCTGGAACTGACCCGACAATTGGTCGATGAGTATCGGGAGTACCGTTTCGACAGGCGTCGGGTCGAAAATCCCAGTGGTTATATCGTCGAGACCCTGCAGGTTGTGTTTCGGGGGGATGCGGACACCACCGGGGCCATTGCGGGTATGCTCGCAGGAGCCTACTACGGGCTGTCAGCCATTCCCGAGCAATGGGTGAAAAAACTCAACAGTGCAGTGCGTAAACGCTGCCAGAATCAGGCAGAAGCGCTCATGACTCTGGCCAGGGAAATCACTAATCTGGAAATCTATAACGAATGAAAGGCACAGATCAGCGTGACGATTTGTCGGCCTCTGATATGTGCCATTTATTCGTTACACGAGGCACTCTGCTTCAAATGGGCCGCCAAGGCGCTATCCATGGTTCTTGAGTGAAGCTCGAACCAATCGGGCAACTGCTCGACGGCGTAGGCCCGTCCAAGCAACATTGATCCTTTCGACACGCGAATCGCGAAACGCCCCAGTTCGCCCAGTACCCGGTTGTGTTCGTCAAGGTGTTCCCGGGTGGCGGGAAAACGGCTGCTCTGCATCAGCTCTTGTTCCATCATGAAGTGCGCTTCGGTATGCACAACCAGTTCCTGAAACAGGCGTGCGAACACACCCTTTTCAGCGTTTTCCAACTGGTTGAGCAATTCCATGAAGCGCTGATGCATGTCGTCCATTTGATCAACGCCCAGGCAAAACTCGGGATTTTCAGGATTCATCAGCATGTGTCGATTCAATTTCCTGTCTGGCTTGGTTACGGTAGCTGATCGTTTTGACCAGCTTACGATGAACATACCCAGCATATTCCTCAGGATTGTCGTAGTCAAAGGTCACGGCAAGCGTGGCCAGCTGATCCAGCAGACTGCGCAGTGTCGCAATCTCTTCCGAGGAACGGCCACAGGTTTTGCAACCCGTTTCGTCTTCACGACAGGCCGTCTTGCCTTGACAGGGAACAAATTTCGCCATAAATCAACACCCAACATCTTCAGTGACAGTTTCTTGCAGTGCTTCGGCGCCAGCATAAGACAACAAGTCATCGATATCCGCCTCGATGATCTCAAGGTTCATTTTTTTGCAAAAACGGCGCTCCTTGTCATTGGGTTCGGGGATCAATGCCCAGCCTGCCGGCGAACCCGCCGCGTAGATCATGTCCGAGAGTACCATACGTTCCGTATCCCGGGTCATACGCAGACCGAGGAACAGGTACTGCCGGCCTTTACGATAGGACTTGAGGTAGTCAGGAATGGCAAAACCGCCCATCAGTTCGGTGATGAAATCCACATAATCGGCATCCGAAGCGATGAACGTGGGATCGGGGAGGGGGCTTCCCATCGGCTTGAACAGGGTGGGCAGGCTCGGATCGACCTCTGTCTGGTCAATCTCTTTGGCGGAGTATTTTTCTCCATCATAGTGATGGATGCGGAACCGGTAGTGAGTACCGCCAATCCGCGCGATCCCCCGGACCAGGTAGTGGGGAATAGAGCGGTAACTCTCCTGCAGCTGGGTGTCACGGTTGATGTCGATGACATAGTGCGGCTGTATCCCAGCCAGCCACTCGTGCAGGGGAGCGCGAGTCCAAGCGGTTTCTCCGTAGGTCGTTGAAAGAAAACGATTCACCGCCGTGCGTCCCCGTTTCAACTCCACGTCCATGGCGGCCCGGGGGAATTCATACATCAGCCTGGGGGACATGGGCTTGCCCCCGTTCATCGCGAGGATCAGGCTGTCGCTGTCCGCCGGAATCGGTTCACCGGTTTCAGCCTGTTTGGCCCCATTCAGTGCGCCTGCACCAAGATATGGCACGATCTGACCGGACTTCACTCCGCTGATCAGGGTTTCAAAGATTTCATCGGTCATTAAATTACTCCGGTTATCCATCTGTTATTTCTAAAGAGTAAAGCAAGAGCCAGGCCAGCCGCGGATCAAGCTCAAAATCAACCAGATAGCGAAATTTTGCGACAAAATGCCCTGAATTTGTCGCACTTGTGACAGGCATTCCGGGTCTTCAATCCGACAGTCAAGCCAACCAATGCCGCCAAATCCCCTCGTTTAGCAATGAATGGAACGATTCCTGCAAGGAAGTGAACACCTAACTTTAGTGTGTGATCGAAAAATGCAGGAATTGGATTTTCATGAAGTGGCGGATGAGTTCATTCATCTGGCCAATGAATTGAGTGAAGAGTGGGCCGCCCCATTTCTGAGTGCGGCCTTTATGTACGCAGCCGCCCGTTACAACGCCCACTTCTTCTTGGAATCGGATGGTGTACCGGAGAAGCAGGAGGCCGCCATTGACTACTACTGCGACCAGTACCGCAAGATGCTGCAAGAGTGTCTGCACGAGTTGCGTAAAGGCTGAAGGCCATGAGGTCACTGAGAGCCGACAGTGAGTCATTCAATGTGGACGAGCCGCATCCCGCCGGTCGTTGGGCCATGTCCGTCAGCCTCGACCCGCTGCAGATCGACTGCATCACGGCGATCATGCTCAAGATATTGGATGACAAATGTCGCATGGAGCCGGAACAACAGGTGGCCGTCATCGCAATCTACCATGTCGTCAAATCACGCCCCGGCCACTACTTCGACGATAAGATCCATCATCTTATCGAACAGAGCAGGAACAGCGACGACCCTGTGTTGCGCAAACAGATTCACGAACAGCGCCTGAATGCTGAGCACATCATCCCGAAGTCGGTGATGAAATTCTTCAAGCGTTTCCTGCGGGAATCCCTTTACGGCGTCTAAAGCTTAACCGCAATGGCACATCCTTAAGGCAAACCGCTCGGTTTTCGTCATTCCGGCGTATGCCGGAGGAGTGGTGCATGGATGCACCGTTTACGG
>JARRNW010000092.1:0-9479 GCA_037384565.1 Candidatus Thiodiazotropha sp. | reverse complement strand
GTGCCCATGTTGGCCCAAAGCCGAAGCCTGAACCTGTCGAATTCGGTGGCGGTGATCCTGTTCGAAGCCTGGCGTCAGTGGGATTTTCGCGGCGGGGTTTGAGCGTTTAATTAATTTTGTGGTTGCAAAGGTCAGTTTGAGAAAACCCCTTCTGCCTTCTGGCTGCGTTCCAGCAGGTTACGCACCGCGGTCTCCGGTTCTAGTCCCTCATAGAGCACCTGATAGACCTGTTCGGAGATGGGCATATCCACCCCATGACGTTTGGCCAGGGTATGAATCTCCTGAGCGGCATGTACCCCTTCGACCTCCTGGCCGATCCGTGCCAGACCCGCTTCGAGGGTGAGACCCTCGGCCAGTGCGAGACCCATGCGGCGGTTGCGTGACTGGTTATCGGTACAGGTCAGTAACAGATCACCCAGACCGGCGAGGCCCATGAAGGTTTCGGCTTTTCCTCCGAATTGCAGTCCGAGGCGCATGATCTCGGTCAGTCCACGGGTGATCAGCGCAGCCCGGGTGTTGGCGCCGAAACCGAGCCCGTCGGCGATTCCGGCGGCGATGGCGAGCACGTTCTTGCTGGCCCCACAGATCTGCACCCCGATCAGGTCGTCACTGGTATAGGCGCGAAACCAGGGGGCATGCAGTAAACCCGCGATGCGCTCGGCATGCGCCGGGGTGGTGGCGGCCACAGTGATGGCGGTGGGCAGGCCCTGGGCGACTTCCCGGGCGAAGGTGGGTCCGGAGAGGACCGCGAGTTCATGGCCCGGCAGCTGTTCCGCGGCCACCTCGCTGAGCAGCCGTTGACTGCCCGGTTCCAGGCCCTTGGTGGCCCAGGCGATACCGGGTTTGTCCTCGATCAACGCTTGGATCGATCGGATCACGGTGTGGAAGGCGTGGCTGGGTACCGCGATGAGGATCTCGGTGGCCCCTTGCAGGGCCTGAGCCAGATCCGCTTCCGTCTGGAGTGATTCGGGAAACGGGATGCCGGGAAGGTACTGAGTGTTCTCCCGTGCCCGGGAGAGTGCTTCAATCTCTTCCTTGAGATGTCCCCATAGCCGCACCCGGTGGCCATTGCTGCTGAGCAGAATGGCCAGCGCAGTCCCCCAGGAGCCGGCACCCAGTACGGCGATGGTCTTATCCGTGGCGCGGGTCACTAGTGCTTGGGTTCGTTTTGCTGGGCTTGTTGAGCCTGCTGAACCTGTTGCTGATGGTGTTGTGCATAGAGCAGGTCGAAGTTGACCGGCTGCATCACCATCTGCGGAAAGCTGCCTTTCATGACCAGATCCGCGATGGTTTCACGCACATAGGGAAACAGCTGATTTGGGCAGTAAGCGCCCAGCAGGGGGCCCATTTCCGGTTCGCTGAAACCCTTGGCGCTGAAGATCCCAGCCTGCTTGACCTCGGCGAGATAGGCAGTCTGATCACCGATTTTGGTGGTTACGGTTACGGTCAAGGTCACTTCGAAAACCTCGTCGGAGAGTTTGCTGACTTCCGTATTCAGGTTGACACCGGTTTCGGGTTTCCACTCCTGCTGGAAAATGGCGGGAGAGTTGGGGGTTTCAAATGAGAGGTCCTTGGTGTAGATACGTTGAAGGGCGAATTCACGGTTTTGCTCTTCTTGCTTGGCTTCGGCTTCGGTCATGATATTTCCTGATGCGATGAGAGTGTTATTTTTTACGGGTAATGGGGAGATTGGCGCTTTGCCAGGCCAGTATACCGCCTTTCAGGTTGTAAACCTGTTCGTAGCCGGCCTTTTTCAGTTGCTGGCAGGCGTTGGCGGATTGCGCCCCGGAACGGCAGCTGACGATAATGGGTTTATCCTTGTATTTGCTGAGTATACCCATTTGATTGGCGAACCCATTACCGGGTATGTTGATGGCATTGATGATATGCCCCTTGTGGTAATCGGCGGCGGGTCTGACATCCACCACCACCGCCTCCTGATGATTGATCAGGTCGGTGGCTGTGACGGGCTCCACGGAGCCTTTGTCCCCCAGGGAAAGGTTGTAAATCAATACACCGGCTACCAGAAGGAAGGACAGGTGTAATACCCAGTGGTTCACCGCGAATTCGATGAGTTGTTCCATGAGGAGCCTCTTGAGCTGCTGTAAGGTTATCGGGGCGGGAGTTTAACCCAGCACGGCGGAATGGTTAACCCGTATGTTCGAACCGGGGTTGACGGGATCGTTTCGAGGGGCTGTCATGTGGGCCGCGCTGTCCTTCCGGTCAAACGACGGCCCAGAATCTGTTCAAGGCAACGTGTGGGTGCAGAAGACTTCCCGCATCATGCCGATGAGCTTGAGGGTTCGAAAGTCACTCACCCGGTAGTAGACCCGGTTGGCATCCTTGCGGGAGGCGAGAATGCCTTTGTCGCGCAGGATCGCCAGGTGCTGGGAGATGTTGCTCTGGGAGGTGCCGACCTGTTCGACGATCTCCTGGACGCTCACCTCCTGTTCCCCCAGGGTGCAGAGGATCTTCAGCCGCAAAGGATGCGACATGGCTTTGAGTGAGCGTGAGGCGCGATCAATGTCGCTGTCCGTGGCTAACAGGGACTCCGCATCATCGGAGTCATCCAGTTCCAGGGGATGAGCGCTCTTGCCGTATTTGTATTCCATAGACAATCAGCCTTTTCACTTGTAGCGGGGCGAGTGTTAATAGACTCTAATACAATAATAATCTGTTTTTCAATAAAATGAGAACCCTTTAATTTTGTTGGGTTAAGGTTTTGCCACCTTTGGCACACCATGACGTCAGAAACCAGGCAGGGAAAGGGGCTGGTTCCTGGTCTGGTTCGAATTTTGGTGATTTAATTAATGCCTGATTTGGAATCAGTCCAGAACGGCCGGCGCAGTCCCCAGCCGTCAATCATCTTGCAGCACGAGAAACACCATGACAGAGAGACCCAAACCGGTTGTCCTGACCATACTGGATGGCTGGGGTTACAGCGAAGACAATGACGCGAATGCCATCACACTCGCCCGTACGCCGGTCTGGGACCGCCTCTGGCACGAGCATCCCCACAATCTGATCACCACCTCGGGGGCCGCGGTCGGCTTGCCGGGTGGACAGATGGGCAACTCGGAAGTCGGGCATCTGAATCTCGGGGCGGGGCGGGTCGTGTATCAGGAGTTCACCCGGGTCTCCCGTTCGATCCGTACCGGATCCTTCTTCAGCAACGAAACCCTGACCGCCGCGGTGGATCGGGCGGTGCAGAACGACACCGGGATCCACCTGTTGGGACTGCTCTCCCCGGGGGGCGTGCACAGCCACGAGGAACAGATCCACGCGATGGCGAAACTGGCGGTTGAGCGGGGCGCAAAACGGGTTTATCTGCACGCATTCCTGGATGGGCGGGACACCCCCCCGAAGAGCGCTGAGGCATCCCTGAAAGGCATGTGCGAGGTGTTCACGCAACTGGGTGTCGGGCGCGTCGCCAGCCTGATCGGCCGCTACTACGCCATGGACCGGGATCGCCGCTGGGACCGCATCGAGCAGGCCTACAATCTGCTGGTGAACGGGGAGGCCGAGTACAAGGTACATGATGCGGTTGAGGGGCTGCAGGATGCCTATGCACGGGGCGAGAGCGACGAGTTCGTCAAGGCGACCCTGGTGACTCCCGAGGGTGAGTCGCCAGTGCGAATTGAGGATGGGGACGTGGTGTTTTTCCTCAACTACCGGGCGGATCGTGCGCGGCAGTTGACCAGCAGCTTCGTGGAGGCGGATTTCAGTGGTTTTGAACGCAGCCGAGTGGCCAAGCTGGGGAGTTTTGTCAGCCTGACCCGCTACCACAAGCACTTCGATATACCGGTGGCGTTTCCACCTGAGAAGCTGCGCAATGTGTTCGGAGAGTACATCGCCAAGCTGGGCCTGCTGCAATTGCGACTGGCGGAGACCGAGAAGTACGCTCATGTCACCTTCTTCTTCAACGGGGGGCGCGAGAAACCCTTCGATGGGGAAGATCGGATTCTGGTTCCCTCGCCCAAGGTGGCCACCTACGATCTCAAGCCGGAGATGAGCGCGGAAGAGGTGACCGATCATCTGGTGGCGGCCATCGAGGGTGGCAAGTATGACGTGATCATCTGTAACTTTGCCAACAGCGATATGGTGGGCCATACGGGTAAGATCGATGCCGCGATCCTCGCCATCGAAACCCTCGACCACTGTCTGGGGCGGGTGCTCAAGGCGTTGCATCTGGCGGGAGGCGAGATGTTGGTGACCGCTGATCACGGCAATTCGGAACAGATGGAGGATCACGTTAATCATCAACCCCATACCGCGCACACCACCAATCCGGTGCCGCTGATCTTTGTCGGTCGGGAAAACGCCCACCTGCACAGCGGTGGTGCGCTGTGCGATATCGCTCCCACCCTGCTGAAGATCATGGGGCTGCCGCAACCCGACGAGATGCAGGGCCGTCCCCTGATTGATTTCGACGCCGGCTGAGTGACGTCTTGCGACCGCGTGGATTGCTTTTGTTGAGTTTGCTGATCCTGGGATGGGCGACGAGTCCAATCCTGAGGGCGGGGACCTCCGAAACGGATACCCGAGAGAAACTCGATCAGGTCAAAAATCGGATACAATCGCTTCAGGACCGGTTGCGCTCAACCGAGGGTGAGCGGGAGACTCAGAACCGGGCGTTGAGGGAGACGGAAACCCAGATCGGCGCCATGGCACGTAGTATTCGGGCCACCGAACAGAGTCTGGAGCGTCAAAAAAGGCGCCTCAGTGAGCTTGAGGGTGAACGGGCCGATGCACGCTTGAAGCTGGACCAGCATCGCTCGACCCTGGAGCGGCAGATCCGCGCGGCCTATGCCATGGGGCATCAGGAGAAAATGAAAATCCTGCTCAATCAAGAGGATCCTGCGGTGGTCAGCCGGGTCATGGTGTATTACGATTACTTCAACTCCGCCCGTGTCAGTCAGATGGAGCAGATTCACAAAAACCTTCAGCAATTGAACGCCATTGAAAGGACTATCGCCCAGGAAGAACAACGGCTGCAGCAGCTTCAGGCTAAAAATCATGCCCAGATCAGTCAACTGGAGGCCGCGCAGCAGGGCCGCCGGGAGATTATCGCCAGTCTCAGCAGTCGTCTGCAGAGTGAAGGTCAGGAACTGGAGAGTCTCAAGAGTGACGAAAAGCAGCTGCAAACCTTGCTGACCGATATTCAGCAGGCGTTGGTGGATATTCCACTCGCCTCAGAAGCCCATGTTCCCTTCAGTACCCGCAAGGGAAAACTGCCCTGGCCGTCCCGGGGACGCCTGGTGGCTTCGTTTGGTTCCTATCGTGAGGTCGGAAAATTGAAATGGGACGGGGTGATGATCGCAGCTCCGGAAGGTCAGGAGGTTCGGGCCATTCACCATGGCCGGGTCGCCTTTGCCGATTGGCTGCGCGGATTCGGCTTGCTGCTGATCATCGATCACGGGGACGGTTACATGAGTCTCTATGGTCACAACCAGAGTCTCTTTAAAGAGACGGGGGAGTGGGTGGAGCCCGGTGAAGTGGTGGCCCAGGTGGGCAACAGTGGTGGCCGCGCCACTTCCGGGATCTACTTCGGAATTCGGCATAACGGCCAGCCGGTCAACCCGGCGCGGTGGTGTCTCAGAGTACGGGGGCGTGTGATTGCTGCAAACACTTTGGTGTTCCCAGGTACCCGGGCGTCGGTCAGCGGGGAATCATCAGGGAGGCTGTGGTGAGTCAGACCTCAGATTTATACTATCAAGCGCGGAGTATGACTCCGAAACCTAATTGAGTAGGAAAAATTGATGAAATACAACCTCGAGCAGAAATTCCGTGTGACGCTCAGCCTGCTGTTTACGGCTGGACTGTTGTGGTCCGGCGCCGCTTTCCCGGAGCAGGATCCGCCCCAGGAGCCGCTCCAGGACACTCCCCTTCCCCTGGAAGAGCTGCGGGTGTTTGCGGATATTTTCGGCCGCATCAAGGCGAACTATGTAGAGCCGGTCGATGATCAGGAGCTGCTGGAGAATGCCATCCGCGGTATGGTCTCGGGACTCGATCCCCATTCCAACTACCTCGATGCGGAAGAGTACAGTGACCTCCAGGTCGGAACCAAAGGCGAGTTCGGCGGACTCGGTATCGAGGTGGGCATGGAGGATGGGTTCGTCAAGGTGATCTCTCCCATCGATGATACCCCGGCGGCCCGTGCCGGGGTGCGCAGTGGGGACCTGATCGTGCGCCTGGACGATACCCCGGTGAAAGGCATGAGCCTCAGTGAGGCAGTGGCCATGATGCGTGGTAAGCCTGGTACTTCCCTGGCGTTGACCATCATTCGCAAGGGTGTTGAAAAGCCCCTCAAGATCATCGTGGTGCGGGACATTATCCGGGTGGCCAGCGTGAAGAGTCGCCTGCTTGATAAACAGTATGCCTACCTGCGCATCTCCCAGTTTCAGACCAAGACCGCGCGGGATATGCTCAAGGCACTGAGCCGCTTGAAGGAGGAGGCCGACGGGAAACTGCACGGACTGGTGCTGGACCTGCGCAACAACCCGGGCGGAGTGCTCAATGCCGCGGTTTCGGTCAGCGACGCCTTCCTCGAATCGGGACTGATCGTCTACACCCAGGGGCGTGAACAAGACTCCCAACTGCGTTTCGAAGCGGCCCCGGACGATGTGCTGAACGGGGCGCCGATGGTGGTGCTGGTGAACGAGGGCTCCGCTTCCGCTTCCGAGATCGTTGCGGGGGCGCTGCAGGATCACCACCGGGCGGTCATCATGGGCAGTCGCACCTTCGGTAAAGGCTCGGTGCAGACGATTATTCCGGTCAGTGAGACCGCGGCGGTGAAGCTCACCACGGCGCGTTACTACACGCCCTCCGGGCGTTCCATCCAGGCGGAGGGCATCGCCCCGGACATCAAACTTGAGAATGTGACTGTTTCCAAGGTGGAGAAGGATCAGGACCCGATCAAGGAATCGAATCTTTCCGGACATCTGGAAAATGGCAATGACGCCAAGGCCGAGGAGGGCACCTCCACCGAATCCGATCAAGACCAGGAGTCGCTGGCCGATAAGGACTACCAACTGGGTGAGGCGTTGAATCTTCTCAAAGGACTCGCCATTCTCGCCAACAGGGGCGGCACGGACTGACGGGTACCGTCTGTCCCGGATCGAACCATGAGCCGGGCAACATGTTGAGAAGCTTGACAATATTCGGATGTTGGCTGCTTTTGGCAGGGTGGGTGTCCGGCGCTGAACAGGGGCCGGGTTCTGGGATCCGGATCGGATTGATCATCGATGACCTGGGCAATCAGAAGCACCTTGGCGAGCAGGTGCTTGCCCTCCCCAGCCCCATTACCCTGGCCTTCCTGCCACAAACCCCATTCGCCTGGCAGCTCGCCGCCCTGGCCCATGAGCGGGGCAAGGAGATTATGCTGCATCTGCCCATGGAGTCCGACAACGGAAAGGCCCTGGGGCGGGGAGCGCTGACCCTGGAGATGTCCCGGGAGCGGTTTTTGCGTACCCTGCAGCGCGATCTCTCCTCGGTACCCTATATCTCCGGAGTCAATAACCACATGGGCAGCCTGCTGACCCGAGATCCCACCGCCATGCGTTGGCTGATGAGTGAACTGCGCCATGAGGGGCTCTACTTCGTGGACAGCCGCACCACCGATTTGACCGTGGCGGAGCAGGTCGCCGATATCCAGCAGATCCCCAACAGCCGACGGGACGTGTTCCTCGACAATACCCCGCGGGAGGACAAGATTCGGGAACAACTCTACAAGCTGGTGGCCCTGGCGCGGGAAAAAGGCAGCGCCATCGGTATCGGTCACCCCTACCCTGCTACAATCAAGGTACTGCGGGAGGAATTGCCGGCTCTGGCGCGGCAAGGCATCGAATTGGTACCGGTTTCGGAAATCGTATTCACTGGGAGAACAACATGGCACGCGTCCTCGTCCCCCTCGCCCAAGGCTGTGAAGAGCTTGAAGCTGTCACCATCACAGATCTTCTGACACGAGCGGGAGTCAATGTGGTGACCGCCGGTCTGGATGATGCGCCGGTGAAGGCATCCCGGGGCATGACTCTGTTGCCCCAGACCACCCTGGATGCGGTGATCGATGATGATTTTGACATGATCGTACTGCCCGGTGGCCAGCCGGGGGCTGATCACCTTCAGGCGGATCCGAGAATTCATAAAATCCTCAAGCGCCTGCACCAGCAGGGCCGGTATACGGCGGCCATCTGCGCGGCTCCGAAAGTACTCGCGGCAGCGGGATTGCTGGATGGAAGGCAAGCCACCGGTTTTCCCGGTGTGCTGGAATCCTTGACGCTTCCCGGTGTGACGTTGATCGAAGCGCCAGTCGTGCGGGATGGTAGGGTGATTACTTCGCAAGGCCCGGGTACGGCCATGGATTTTACCCTTGAACTGATCGCGCAATTGATGGGTCAGGATATCCGGGAGCAGGTTGAGCAGGGTCTTTGCCGATCCTAGACCTTTGCCGACCGATGAAACAACATATGATATTTTCTTGCGCACGGGTCCGGTTTTTCTTCGCGATCCGTCAGATGCAACAGACCACCGGGTAAGGCTGCTGGAGTGAGGCGAGGATATCGCCTCGGTTGGCCAGTGGATGGGTTCTCTGCATTTGTGGGGTGTTTGATTTCCCCGGTGTGGTGGGGGGTGTGATGATATCGGTGACAATACTGATAATCTCGCTGCTGTTGCAGATTGTGGCGGTCTATTTCGCCCTGCGTCTGATTTGGATCACGGATCGGAGCCTGGTGTGGAGTTTGATTGCTGCTGCTATTGCCCTAATGGCGGTTCGCAGGGGTATCACCCTCGGGCAGATCTTTCTCACCGAGGGTGCGGCTCCGCCCGATTTGTCGGCAGAGTTGGTCGCCCTGGTAATTTCGATTTTAATGGCCATTGGAATCGAGCGTATTACGCCCATCATCACCCATCTTCAGGGGGACTCCCGCAGACTCTCCGAAAGTGAAACCCGTTATCGGCTGATGTTCGAAAACTCACCGGTACCGATCTGGGAAGAGGATTTCTCCGCAGTCAAAATTCTGTTCGATCGATTACGTCATCAAGGGGTTGTCGATCTCGAGGGCTATCTGAAAAAACATCCACGGCTGGTTCAGCAATGTCTGGGATTGATCAAGATCGTTGATGTGAACCGGGCTGCGGTCATGTTGCATCGGGCTGCGTCCCGAGAAGCGCTGATGGCCGGTCTGGGTGATACCTTCACGGATGAGTCCTATATGGTCTTTCGTCAGGAGCTGATCGACCTTTGGTGGGGGCGAACGGAGATGCGCCGGGACGCCGCGATCAAAACCTTGGACGGTGAGCTGATTCATGTCAATGTCGAGTTTGCTGTCTGTCCGGGGTTCGAGGCGTCTCTCTCCCGGGTATATGTCTCCGTAGATTTTTCGTCATTATTTTGACGCCATATCAATACGGTCCATGCTGCACCGGGCTTTCTCTCTTGTATCATCAACGTATTTCCCCGACATCGCGTGTCGAAAAAC
>JARRNW010000091.1:0-16432 GCA_037384565.1 Candidatus Thiodiazotropha sp. | reverse complement strand
GGGTTAATAACATACCAGCTTGGCCACTCCAATGCTGTAGAGTGGCGTAAGCAAACGTAACACCCTGTAACAACGTAATTCGAACCCTGGGATCTCCGCAACCCAAGACACCCGCGTGAACACCGCGGATACAAAGTTTGGTGTTTAACCGGAAAATGCCCTTTAATAGGAACTAAACCTACATCCCCGGTCGGAACCGCCCGTGTCCGTCCGGCGCGATTTCCGGGCGGTTACCCGCCGGATAACGATCACATTCACCAGATCTTGAGGAGCGCTATGGATCTCTCAACCGACTACCTTGGCATGCGACTCAAAAACCCCCTTGTGCCGTCAGCCTCTCCCCTGTCCCGCAGCATCGACGACGTGCGCCGCATGGAAGACGCCGGCGCCGCAGCGGTCATCATGTACTCCCTGTTCGAAGAGGCGGTCAGTGCCGAAGAGGAGACGATGGTGCGTTTTCTGCATCACCAGGATACGGGATTCGCCGAAGCGGACAGTTTTCTGCCCGACCATTATGATTTCTCCAACGGCCAGGAGCGCTACCTTGAGAACCTGCGAGCCCTCAAAGAGGCGGTCGATATTCCGATCATCGCCAGCCTCAACGGAACCACCCCGGGAGGCTGGATCACCCACGCCACCGAGATGCAACAGGCCGGCGCCGATGCCCTGGAACTGAACATCTACCAGATCGCGGCAGACCTTCAGGTCGATGGGGCAGAGATCGAACAACGCTATATCGAAATTCTCACGCAACTCAAACAGCAGGTGAGCCTGCCCATAAACATGAAGCTGTCCCCGGCCTTCAGCGCCCTGGCGAACATGGCCAAGCGC
Source organism: Candidatus Thiodiazotropha sp. (assembly GCA_037384565.1). Lineage (GTDB taxonomy): Bacteria > Pseudomonadota > Gammaproteobacteria > Chromatiales > Chromatiaceae > Thiodiazotropha. The sequence goes on along the minus strand of JARRNW010000091.1, from coordinate 15,601 downwards.
CTGGAAACCGCCGGCGCCCGGGGGGTTTCCCTGTTCAACCGGTTCTACCAGCCCGATATCAACATCCACAACCTGCGACTGAGCAGTACACTGCAAACCTCCAGCTCCGCCGAAACCCTGCTGGCGATGCGTTGGATCGCCATCCTGCACGGCCGTACCGGGCTCTCCCTGGGGGCCACCGGCGGCGTGCACACCGACGAGGACGTGATCAAGCTGCTACTGGCTGGTACTGATGTGGTGCATGTCTGCAGTTTGCTGCTGGAGCAGGGGCCGGGAGCCCTTCACCCCCTGTTACAGGGACTGGAAGCGTGGATGGAGGAGCAGGGTTTCGAATCACTGGACGAGGTCCGCGGGCGACTCAGCCAGATCGGCGTGGCGGATCCGAGCGAATTTGAACGGGTCAACTACGTGCATATACTGGACAGTTACCACATGGCACCGGGTGCGCGCAGCTGAAAGGCACGCAGGAAAATGGCCATTACCGTAACATTCATCACAGATCCGTATTAGCAGTATCACCGCCGCCCTGACATAATAGGGGGTCTTCTACCCCCCTTGATGGACGGAAAGACAGATCGCTCGTGACTGACCTGATTCATTTCGAACACCCGCTGAACGAACGGATCCGCACCTTCCTGCGGCTGGAACACCTGTTCCTCAAGGTGGACCACTTCCGCCCGTTGGCGGACATCTGGAGTTGTCGCTCGGCCATCGAGGGGCTGCTCAGCATCATCACGGTGTTCGGCCGCTCCGATCTAAAAACCGAGATTCTCAAGGAGCTGGAGCGCCACATCAGCAACCTGGAGCGTGTCCGCCAGCAGCCCGGGGTCAATCTGCAGGCCCTCGGATCGGTGCTGGATGATCTGGAACAGGCCATCCACCAGGTCTACCGCATGGATGGACAGATCGCCCGCAACCTGCGCGGCAACGAATTCCTGAATACCATCCTGCAACGCAACAGCATTGCGGGCGGTGGTTGCCATTTTGACCTGCCCCAGTACCATCGCTGGTTGAATCAACCCTTCGAGGTGCGTCAGGATCAGATGAACGAGTGGCTACACGATCTACATCCGGTGCGTGAAGCGGTGGTTCTGCTGCTCAACCTGGTGCGCGGCAGCACCCTGCCGAAAGAGGAGCTGGCCCACCAGGGCTTCTTCCAGCAGTCGCTGGAGAGTTCCTCGCCGGCCCAGCTGGTCCGGGTCGGTCTGCCACGACAGACCAATATCTTCACTGAAATCAGTGGCAACAAGCATCGTTTCAGTATCCGCTTTTTGGAGTCTATCGACACTGGCAAGCCGTTGCAGACGACCCATGACGTGGCCTTTCTGCTGACCACCTGCATTTTCTGAGGTGATGGAATGAACCGAAAGACTACGCCTACCCGGGTACCCTGCCCCACCTGCGGCAAACAGGTCCCCTGGACCCCGAAGTCAACCTGGCGACCCTTTTGCAGCGAACGCTGCCGACTGATCGACCTGGGAGAGTGGCTTGATGAAAATCACCGTATCTCGGAACCGTTGCTGGAGGATGTATCCGATCCGTCCACACTCGATGGAACATCCTGAAGCTGGCTTTTGATGCGCTGACTCAACTCCTGGTTGCTCTGCAACCACTCCACCGCCTGTTGATGTGTTGGAATCAGAGGTTCGAGTATCCGCCGGAGTTGTTGGCAGTGCCACTGTGCCTGGTGCAGTTGCCCCCCCTGCTCCAGGCGCTCTGCCTCCCGCAGGTGATACCGGGTCATGGCGTCTGCCCGCCCCAAGTTAAGAGCGGCCAGCCAACGGATGCGCTGATCCTCAGGTATCGGCATCATCAGCCGCCGCTCTTGAAGTATCCATAGCAGCTCTGAGGTAAGACGGGAGAACTGTTCAAGCCGCAGGGCATCCAGATCGAAGGAAGCGGGTCGTTTCTGAATTTCATTGAGGGCGTTCCGGGTCTCCTGAATACGACGGGACACCCCCGGGTAAGCCCCATGGATCTGTTTGGCCGCCATTAGCCGTTCCAGCATGTCCTGACGAATCAGCCCCTCGATACCCTCCGGAAACGGCAAACCCGCCATGCGCTGGAGCATGCCGTCGAGCTCATCTACCCTCGCCAGAATCCGCTGTATCCGGATACGCCGCTCCTCTACATAGTCATGGTAACGCTGAGCGATGCTGGCCAGCACCAGCACCAGTACCAGCAGCCCCCCAAGCACGAAGTAGAGTGTCGTTTGATCCATTCTGTCCACCTGATCTGTAAATCCCCAGTACTTCCGCTCACGCCCGCCTGTGTCGCGTATGATTCGACCGCGCCATTGCATGAGGCTGCCCATCCTACACCAGCCGCCGCACCAGGGTTATTGAAACTCGGCCAGAAAGCAGGTGGCAACTCGTGTGGTGTAACGCAACTCAGCGCAATGAGAAGCCGTCATCTGCGGTGTTGCGTCTCTTGTAAAGGGCATACCCTTCCCTGTGAGACGCGCCTTGCAGCTAACGACTTCTCGTCACGCTGATATGTGCCATTTATTCGTTACACCACACTAGGATATAGTGACACCATGGTCCCTACATAAACCCGGACAAACCCTCGCAACGACCGTAGAACCGAACACGACACACGATACCCCCATGCCTTACGCCCTGATCCCTGTCACTCCTTTTCAACAGAACTGCACCCTGATCTGGTGCCCAGAGTCCCGCCGCGCATCGATCATCGATCCGGGCGGCGAGGCGGAGAGAATACAGCGCTATCTCCAAGACTTGGAGCTGATCCCCGAATCGATCCTGTTGACCCACGGACATCTCGACCACGCGGGGGGCGCCATGAGTCTCTCGGAACGCTGCGACATCCCGATCATCGGCCCCCATCGGGACGATGAGTTCCTGCTGAGCAACATGGAACAACAGGCCGCGATGTTCGGATTTGGCGAGACCCGCCCCTGTGTGCCGGAGCGTTGGCTGTGCCAGGGGGATGAGGTGCGGGTGGGCGAGCAGACCCTCGAGGTGTTGCACTGTCCGGGACATACACCCGGGCATATTGTGTTTTTTCTCCGCGCGGAAAAACTTGCCCAGGTCGGCGATGTATTGTTCCGAGGCTCGGTCGGTCGCAGCGACTTTCCCCGAGGCGACCATGCGACCCTGATCCGCTCCATTCGCGAACGTCTTTGGCCTTTGGGAAACGATGTTCGGTTTATCCCGGGTCACGGTCCGGAGTCCACTTTCGGTGAGGAACGCAGAAGCAATCCCTTTGTCGCGGATGGACACTAAACCCGCACCCTGGCTATTTCAGTTTCTAATAATAATATCATATACCACTGTTTCCAGGGTCTTTTTTGCATTGAATTTCGACTTGCCGTAACATCGTGGATGTCAATATAAAGCGCTCCCGACAGGCTCGAAGCGGGGCGAATCATAACGAAAGACAGCCGGGGAAAAACCTTGTTTTACCCCGGAGCCACGAGGATAGAGTATGTTCAGAGAACGCTCTGGCAAACAGTCAGCGGGTAAGATATCCCTGATTTTGGCCGGTTTAATTTTCATTGGGGGCATCATCTTCGCCGGACTCGTCAATACGGGCCTTGCGTACACCAACGAAATGGAATTCTGCACCTCCTGTCACTCCATGAAGGTGAACCTCGAGGAGTACAAACAAACCGTCCACTATAAGAACGCCTCGGGCGTTCGGGCCGTCTGCTCCGACTGCCATGTACCCAAACCCTTCTTCCCCAAAATGGTCGCCAAGATCATAGCCGTCAAGGATGTCTATCATGAGATCATTGGCACCCTGGACACCAAGGAGAAATACGAAGCCCATCGGTGGGAAATGGCCAACCGGGTGTGGGACAAGATGCGCGCCACCGATTCGCGGGAATGCCGCTCCTGTCATGAATTCAGTAGTATGGACCTGAGTGAACAGGATCGCAGCGCCCGCAAGAGACATCCCCGAGCCATGGATGAGGGCAAGGCCTGTATCGACTGCCATGCGGGAATCGCCCACGAAGAACCGGATGAACCGGAAGAGCCAGAGACTGAGGACAAGTCCTGACCCGTCATCCGAAATAGCGGACATACTTCAACGGGAACACCATGAACACCAGCAGACTGCTCATCGCTTTGCTTGTACTCATCCTGGCCACCACGCTGCAGGCGGCTTCACCCGATCAGGGTAAGGAGCTGCGCCTGGCCGCGGATCTGGGAGATACCGAAACCCTCACCCGACTGCTGGATGAGGGTGTACCCATCGACAGCACCAACCAGTTTGGCAAAACCGCCCTGATGACCGCGGTGGAAAACAATAACTTCGACGCGGTGGTCCTGCTGCTCAACCGGGGCGCCGATGTCAACTTTCGCACTGTGGCGGGCTGTTCCGCCCTCACCTTTGCCGCGGAGAACGGCCATCCCGCGCTGACCGCCATGCTGCTCGAACGTGGCGCCCATCTGCATGACCGGACCCGCTCCGGTTGGGATGCATTGATGATCGCCTCCCGCTATGGCATCACCGATATGGTCCAGCAGCTGCTGTTCAAGGGGGCGGACCCCCGGGCTGCGGACAAGCAGGGGCGCAATGCCCTGATGATGGCGGCGGAAAAAGGCCATGCCGATACCTGCGCCATGCTCTGCAAACACCATGCGGACATCAACAGTCGGGACAACAACGGTGACACAGCACTGATTCTCGCTTCCGACCAGGGACACGCAGAGACCGTGGATGCCCTGCTCGCCTGTCATCCCAATGTCAACGCACAGGACAACGATGGGGCCAGCGCTTTGTTGTGGGCCGTTAGCCGGGGCGAAGTGGAAATCCCTCAACGTCTGATCAACGCGGGAGCCGACGTCAATCTGGCGGACAAAGACGGCATCACTCCTTTGATGGAGGCGACACGTTCCGGCTCCGTGTCCCTGGTAAAACTGTTGCTGACGCATCAGGCAAACAAGTCAGACAAAGATCGACAAGGCCTCACGGCAGCGGATATCGCTGAGAAAAAACACTTGGACGCGATCCTGGGTCTGCTCAAATAACCCGATACGTCGCACTTTAGGTAATAACAATAACCCGGATCAGGAACAGTCTCTGATCCAACCCATGGCAGGGCACCCCCTATCCTGCCCATACAGCGTAAACTTGGTGAAATTCCAAAGGAGCTAACATGGCGTACAACTCTCTGAAAAAGGCCTTGGTGGGCGCACTGACGATCAGTGCCTCGTCAATGGCTTTCGCCGCTGACGAAAAACCTCTGATGTCAGGTGCCAGCGCCAGCATGCTGGCTAACACCTGTTCGGGTTGCCACGGTACCCGTGGCGCCAGTTCGGGACCAGCCACACCGACCATCAGCGGCATTTCCGCGGTTTACTTCGAAGAAATCATGACAGGTTTCAAGAGCGGCGAGGTCAACTCCACCATCATGGGCCGCATTGCCAAGGGCTACACAGAGGATGAGATTAAGGCGATGGGTGGCTATTTCAGCAAACAGCCCTTCATGCCAGCCCCCCAGAACTTCGATGAGGGCAAGGCCCAGGAAGGCGCCAAACTACACGACAAGTATTGCGAAAAGTGTCATGCCGATGGGGGCAGTTCGGCGGAAGACGATGCCGGCATCCTGCTCGGTCAGCTGACGCCCTACCTTCGCTACACCTTCGAAGATTTCAAATCGGGTAGTCGTGAAATACCCAAGAAGATGAAGAAAAAGGTCAACGCACTGTTGAAAAAAGAGGGTGATGCGGGCTTTGACGCCCTGCTGAACTACTACGCTCAAGGCAAACATTGAGAGGGGAACGCAAACATGAAAATCACCCGAAGAGGATTTGTTAAAGGTGCTGGTGCTGCGACAGCCATCGGCCTGATCGGCACACCCTATCTCGCCCTGGGCGCATCCAAGAAGGTCGTTGTGGTGGGCGGCGGTACCGGCGGCGCAACCGCCGCCAAGTATCTGCGCATGGCCGATCCGACCATCGAAGTCACCCTGATCGAGGCCAACAAGGACTACTACACCTGCTACATGTCCAATGAAGTGCTGAGCGGCGAGCGCACCATCGACGCCATCAAGTTCGGATACGCCGGTCTGGGCAAGCATGGCGTCAAGGTGGTCAACGACAAGGTCACCGCCATCGATGGGGTTGCCAAAACCGTGAAGACCGCCGGTGGTCAGAGCTTCCCTTACGATCGCTGCATTGTGGCCCCCGGTATCGATTTCAAATGGGATAGCATCGAAGGCTATGATGAAAAGGTCGCGGAGAATATCCCCCATGCCTGGAAGGCGGGCTCACAGACCCTCACTCTGCGCAAGCAGTTGGAGGCCATGAAGGACGGTGGCACGGTCATCATCGCGCCTCCGCCGAACCCCTTCCGTTGCCCCCCGGGACCCTATGAGCGCGCCTCCCAGATCGCTCACTACCTGAAACATAACAAGCCGAAATCGAAGATCCTGATCCTCGATACCAAGTCCAAGTTCTCCAAACAGGCTTTATTCGTCCAAGGCTGGAAGGCCCTGTATGGCTACGAAAGCGACAACGCGATGATCGAGTGGCGTCCCAGCGCCCAGGGCTCCAAAGACAGCGCGGTGGTCAAGGTCGATCCAGACACCCTATCGGTCACCACCGGTTTCGACGAAACCATCAAGGGAGACGTGCTGAACATTATTCCGCCCCAGAAGGCGGGCAAGATCGCCTTTGCCGCCGGCTTGACCAACGACAGCGGCTGGTGCCCGGTCAACCTGCATACCTTCGAGTCCACCCTTCACAAGGATATCCATGTGATCGGTGACGCCGCCATCGCCACCGGAATGCCAAAATCCGGCTACGCGGCGAACTCCGAGGCCAAGGTGTGTGCCGCCAGCGTCGCCGCCCTGCTGAACGGTCAGGAACCCGGCACCCCGGCCTACGTCAACACCTGTTACTCCATCGTGGGAGAAGACTGGGGCATCTCAGTGGCCGCGGTCTACAAGTTGGCTGAAGACGGTTCTAAGATCATCTCCGTTTCAGGCGGTCTGACTCCGATCGATGCCACACCGGAGATGCGGGCCCGTGAAGTCGCCTATGCCCACAGCTGGTTCAATAACATCACTCACGACATTTTCATGTGAACCCAGCCTGCCGTCCTGATCGGGACGGCATCCATCCGGTACTTACTATCGCACCTTCAGACATTCTGGATCCCGGCATACGCCGGGATGACGGTGACTTTTGGTTTGACTCTGTTGGAAGCCGGAGCTAAACCGTGGATAACTTGTAGCCGGTTGTAACAAAGCATACTCCGGGACAGGACCGTACCGCGATTTCCCTGGATTGCTCACTGCACTTCAGGTTATTTGTCGGGCATACCGCGATTGGAATTGGGTGGCTGATCGATCACATAGCCGGCGCCGGAGTGAAGGTTGACGGACCGAGCATAATCGGGGAAATCGGGATTACGCCAGCCTGGCTTGGCGAGTTTTTCCGGGGGCGGCTTGATCCGCGAAACATAGTCGAGTACCGCATGAATATCCCGATGGGAAAAGCCATGGATCTGCTTCACCATCTTACGGTCCGCGTTGCGCCGACGCTCGCTCTTGATCCACTCGAACTGGCGCAACAGATAGCGAAAATGCTGACCGTAGATGGCCGGTATATGATCCTGCAGGTTCCCCTCGCCGCGATCACCGTGACACTCGATACAGTGGTCCTTGTAGAGCTGTTCCCCCAATGCCAGATCGATACCCGGACCCACACCGTTATGGGGTGTCATGGGCAGGTTGGAAATGTACGCGGTAACGTCTGCGATCTCCTGGGCACCCCCCAGCAGTTTCGGTGATGTGAAGGGCCGCATGGTGGGGTTGTCCCGATTACGGGCGCGAATGTCGGCCAGCTGCTTGATGAGTACCGTGCGCAACTGTCCGGCCAGTTGCGGATATGCCCCACTCTCCAGTCCCCACCCCTCCGGTGTATGGCAGACCGCGCAAATACGAAAGACCTTTTTACCGTTCTCGAGATTGGGAGTGAATTCCAACGCCGCTTCGTATTCACGCATCGCATCATCCGCCGGGGTAGCCAGCGCAGTACCGGTCATCAAAAAACCCAACAGGGAAAACACCCATATCGACTTGTTCATTCACGCTCCCGAGGCGCGTATCGCCTGCACAGTCGTGGTGATTGAAAGCTGACAGACAGTCCAGCCGATACTGCTTACTAACCAGGGCCTAGTGTAGTGTCTCATACTAATGCGCGTTTATAGAGGCCCGCACGGGTCCCAAGGCAAGGCGTACCCCAAGGACATTTCCTGCGGGCACGACGCGCAGGCAATGGCGAGCCCTTTCCAAGCCACGCAACGCCCCGAAGGAAGTGCCCTTGGGGTGCAACGCGGACGATGGCTTGGCGTCTCGCTCTAATCGCGTATTAGTATGAGACACTACACTAGATACTGAATACACTCAGGGCAACAACGGCGTCCTGATGCCTTACCGTGAGCAAGTGCACGCCGGCCGAGCGTATCAATATCTAAAACCTGATTAATATAAATATAGCGGCGCGATACGCTTCCGACAAATAAAAAACCCACGATAAAATACGTGGGCTTTTATGACGGAGGGCGTAGCAAACCTGTTGTGCAAAATCAGCTTTTACACATATTGTGCGCCAGATTCTCCTGGAAGATCGCCTTATGGATGTCGCCCAGGCTGAGCATGCCGAGCAGTTGGTTACCATCGGCAACCGGGATACGCCGGCCTTATGGATGTCGCCCAGGCTGAGCATGCCGAGCAGTTGGTTACCATCGGCAACCGGGATACGCCGAAACTTGTGCCGCACCATAATCGTGGCGGCGCGCAGGATGTGCATGTCGGGTTTGACGCTGATGACACTGTGGCTCATCAGATCCGCAACCTTGAGATTCACCACATCCTTGTATTGCATCATCATCTTGTCATAGTCCGGTGACGACATACCGTCCATCACCTCTTCCAAGGTCGGAAACATGCGATGCAGAACATCCTTCTCCGCAATGATGCCCACCAGTTTGCCGTCTTCTTCGACCGGCAGACCGCTGTATCGAAACAGACACATCAGTGAGACCACTTCCACGAGTTTGGTATCCGGGCTCACCGTCTTCGGTGATTTTGACATGATTTCGCTTACCAGCATCGAAACAACTCCTCATCTTACTTATCGGTTGATAGCTCGTTTTTGTTTTTTTGGACGGGAAACCTGATGGATTTGATCCCTGTGTATTCCCGACGTCCCATCGATGATCGGCCTCATCATGCCTGATCCGACCCTCCGCCGCCGGAATACGGGGTTCGCATTCTAATGCCGGGTCGACTTCATGGACGTATTACCCACAATACGCATTCTGTTCCAGGATGCCAAGATTTTTTCAGTCCCAAGCCCTTGAAGTTGCTTGAAAGACTCACCCAATGCCCGTTCACTACCAGGCGGGTTCGGGAAAACCCGGCTATTCCATCCGGATCACTTAATGAGTGATAACCCGACCCACAGAAAGAATCAATTTCCCATAAATATTTTGAATGAAATCAGAACCCCAATGAGTCACTCCCAAACCCTGCGGGTCGGGGCATTCGCACCATTTCACTAACTCGATGATTTCAATGAAAAAGGCCACTTTTACCCATAACTTATCCACAAACCACACACATGGGAAACCGGCTTATCCACAACTTCACACACAATATCTTGTGGTTGACATCGCTCGAATCGGATATATATTGTGTTTACTGGTTTTGAGGCCGCTTCATTCACCTTTCGACCAGCCGTCATCGACGACCGGGTAGACAACCGGCGTAGCGGGCGCAAGACTCGCGGATGCGGACCGACGGGACAGCGAATCCCCGGTACACGACCCTATCGACAACCAGTAGAGACAAACCACCAGCCCGGCGGAGTATCGCCATTCCGGATGGCGAGCTGTGGACCAATACAGAATTCAGGAGCACACATGGCGACCTATGTAGCCGATACCGAATCTTCCGTTGCAAAGACCCAACCCCCCGTAGCCGCCGAGAGCGCCGCCCAGACCGGCAACAACCCATACAGCGGCTTTCAGGTCATCCGACGCAATGGCAAGGTCACCCATTTCGATCCCGGTAAAATCAGCGTCGCCCTGACCAAGGCCTTTCTCGCGGTCGAGGGGGGCAGCGCCGCTGCCTCCAGCCGTATCCACGACAGGGTCAAAGAGCTGACCGACCAGGCGGTGAACGCCCTGACCCGGCGTCTGTCCGACGGGGGCATCGTGCACATCGAGGATATCCAGGACCAGGTCGAACTGCAGCTGATGCGCTCCGGCGAGCACAAAGTGGCCCGGGCCTACGTACTCTACCGGGAACGCCAGGCCCAGAAACGTGCCGAAGAGGCGGCCAAGCGCGCCGAGATTGAAGGCATTCCCGAACAACACCGGGTCAATATCACCCTCGCCGACGGCACCACCCGGCCCCTCGACACCGAACGCCTGCAAGCCCTGGTGCAGGAAGCCTGCAACGGTCTTGATGAGGTCGAGACCCAGCGCATCCTCAGCGACGCCTGCCGCAACCTGTTCGATGGCGTGAAGGAGAGCGATGTCTCCCAGGCCCTGGTGATGAGCGCCCGGACCCTGATCGACCAGGAGCCCAACTACTCTCAGGTGGCCGCCCGCCTACTGCTCGACATCCTGCGCCGGGAGGCCCTCGACTTTCTCGCCCTGGACACCCAGGTGAGCACCCAGGCCGAGATGGGGGAACGCTATGGCGAGTACTTCCAACACTACATCAAACAGGCGGTAGAGCTGGAACTGCTCGACCCACGCCTGGCTCAGTACGACCTGGATCGCCTCAGCGCCGCCATCCAGTCCCAGCGCGATCTGCAGTTCTCCTACCTGGGCCTGCAAACCCTGTACGACCGTTACTTCATCCATTGCGAGCGGGGCACCCGTTTCGAACTGCCCCAGGCCTTCTTCATGCGCGTGGCCATGGGCCTGGCGATCAACGAGATCGACCGGGAGTCCCGGGCCATCGAGTTCTACAACCTGCTCTCCTCCTTCGACTTCATGAGTTCCACCCCGACCCTGTTCAACTCCGGCACCCTGCGCCCGCAGCTCTCCAGCTGCTATCTGACCAGCGTGCCCGATGATCTGGACGGCATCTACAGCAGCATCAAGGACAACGCCCTACTCTCCAAGTTCGCCGGCGGTCTGGGCAACGACTGGACCCGGGTGCGCGGCCTGGGGGCTCATATCAAAGGCACCAACGGCAAGTCCCAGGGGGTAGTGCCCTTTCTCAAGGTGGCCAACGACACTGCGGTGGCGGTGAATCAGGGGGGCAAGCGCAAGGGCGCGGTGTGCGCCTACCTGGAGACCTGGCACGTGGACATCGAGGAGTTCCTCGAGCTGCGCAAAAACACCGGTGACGAACGCCGCCGCACTCACGACATGAACACCGCCAACTGGATCCCCGACCTGTTCATGAAGCGTGTCGCCGAAGAGCAGGAGTGGACCCTATTCTCCCCCAACGAGACCCCCGACCTGCACGACCTCACCGGAACGGCCTTCGAACAGGCCTACATCGCCTATGAAGAGAAGGCGGCCCGGGGTGAGATGGACGTGGTGAAGAAGGTCAAGGCGCTGGACCTGTGGCGCAAGATGCTCGGCCTGCTGTTCGAGACCGGTCATCCCTGGATCACCTTCAAGGATCCCTGCAACCTGCGCTACACCAACCAGCACATGGGTGTGGTGCACAGCTCCAATCTGTGTACCGAGATCACCCTGCACACCAACGACAGCGAGATCGCGGTGTGCAACCTGGGTTCGGTGAACCTCCCCGCCCATACCACGGAAGCGGGCCTCGACCTGGCCAAACTGGAGCAGACGGTAACCACCGCCATGCGCATGCTCGACAACGTCATCGACTACAACTACTACAGCGTGCCCCAGGCGCGTAACTCCAACCTGCGCCACCGTCCGGTGGGCCTGGGTATCATGGGATTCCAGGACGCGCTCTACAAACAGCGTCTGGCCTACACCTCCGAACAGGCCCTGGAATTCGCCGACCGCTCCATGGAGGCGGTGAGCTACTATGCCATCCAGGCCTCCTCCGACCTGGCTGCGGAGCGCGGCCGCTACTCTACCTATGAGGGTTCGCTGTGGAGTCAGGGCATCCTGCCCATCGACTCGCTCAAACTGCTCAAGGCGGAGCGCGGCGACTACCTGCAGATGGACGAGAGTCAGAGCCTCGACTGGGACAGCCTGCGCGAGAAGGTGCGCATCCAGGGCATGCGCAACGCCAACACCATGGCGATCGCCCCCACCGCCACCATCTCCAACATCTGCGGGGTCAGCCAGTCGATCGAACCGACCTATCAGAACCTGTTCGTCAAATCGAACCTCTCCGGCGAGTTCACCGTGGTCAACCCCTACATGGTTCACGATCTGAAGAAACAGGGCCTGTGGGACGAGGTGATGATCAACGACCTCAAGTACTACGACGGCTCCCTGCAGCCCATCGACCGCATCCCGGAAGAGATCAAGGCGATCTACGCCACCGCCTTCGAGATCGATCCGCGCTGGCTGGTGGAGGCCGGTTCCCGGCGTCAGAAGTGGATCGACCAGGGCCAGTCCCTCAACCTCTACATGGCCGAACCCTCCGGCAAGAAGCTGGACAACCTCTACAAGCTGGCCTGGGTGCGCGGTCTCAAGACCACCTATTACCTGCGCTCCATGGGCGCGACCGGCGCCGAGAAGACCTCGGTGAAACAGCGCAGCGGAAACAGTGTCGACCTGATCGGCGGGGGCAGCAGCAGCGATGCACCCAAGGCCTGCTCCATTCTCGACCCGGATTGTGAAGCCTGCCAGTAGCCCCTGGCCCCAATCGCCCGCCAACCATCGGAAGATAAGTTAAAGAGGACATCAACATGCTGAACTGGGACGATCCCCTTGCCAAACCCGCTCTGAAGGAGACCACCCCGGCCGCACCCCGGGCCGAGACCCAGGCGGCCCACCCCCAGGTCATTGAGGAAGCCGCGCAGACCTACCAGAAGACGGACACCGCCGAAGCGCCACCCAGCACCGCCGGCGTGAAACCGATCAACCCGGAAGACAAGCGGGTGATCAACGGCATGACCGACATTAACCAGTTGGCGCCGTTCAAGTATCCCTGGGCCTGGGAATACTTTCTCAACGCCAACAAGAACCACTGGACCCCCCTGGACATCAACATGGCCCAGGATGTCCACGACTATCAGCGCAAACTCACCCTGGAGGAGCGTCACGTCTACGAGAACGTGCTCTCCTACCTGACCACATCGGACATCCTGGCGATGCGCAACATCGGCCTAGCAGTGATGGAGAAGATGTCCGCACCGGAACTGCAAATCTACCAGGCGCGCCAGGTCTACGAAGAGTCCCTGCACACCTGGACCTACCAGCACTGCATCGAGACCATCGGCCTCGACCAGGGGGAGATCTACAACCGCTACCGGGTGGTCCCGGCGATCAACCGCAAGATCCAGATCACCAACCGCCGGCTCTCTTCGATCCTGCACGCCGACATCGATCTGCGCGATCCGGACGAACTACAGAATTTCGTCATGGCCTACACCTTCTTCGCCGCGATCTTCGAAGGCTGCTGGTTCTACAACGGTTTCAGCCCGATCTTCGCCCTGCAGCGCCGAGGCCTGATGAAGGGCACCGCCGAGCAGCTACAATACATCATGCGCGACGAAGTGCTGCACGCCTCCTTCGGCATCCGGGTGGTCAAGCAGATCCTCCACGAAGAGCACATCACCCTGGACAAGAAGTCGCTGCGGGAGATGTGGGACGAAGCCGAAGCTGCCGAGACGGGCTATGCTGAATACATTCTGCGTGATCCGATTCTCGGTTATTCAAAAGAGGACCACATCGGTCAGTTCCGTTTCACCGCCAACCGCCGCGCCCAGCAACTCGGCATCGACGAGCCGTTTCCGGGTGCTGAAGCCACTCTGCCCTGGCTGGACGAGCAGGCGCATATGCGCAAAGAGAAGAATTTCTTTGAGACCCGGGTTACGGAGTATCAGACCGGTGGTGCTTTGAAGTGGGATTAGTTTTTATTAATTTTGAATGTTGAATTTTTAATTATGAATTGAGGTGTTCGCGTTGCTCACGAGTTTCAAGAAAAACCCGAGCGAAGCGAGCACATTAATTCAAAATTCATAATTTAAAATTCATAATTATTTGGAGACAAATAATGCACTGCTCTCACTGCAAATCACTGATGGCGGAAGTGGGTGTTCAACGGGACAATCGGACCGAGCAGACACGGTACGAGTGCCCCGTTTGCCAGCGGACGGAATTGATTACTCGGCATTTGGTGCATTGGCGAAATGATTTGTCCGTTTCCAATTGCCGGATTGGAGGGCGCGTGTTGAGACACGTATAACTTCCGCATCCATTCATTCCGATTCTTCAGTGTGGTGCGGTTGTCGCATATACCGCAGCACAAAGAGATCATGAGACCCCGGCTCGACAATTTTTGAGAAACAGAGATGAATAAAGTACTCGTAATCAGCCTATCGCTTCTTTTGGCATTAGGCATGGGTAGTTTTTCCTATGCAAAAGACAATAAAGAACGGAATTTACCGCCAGGATTACAAAAGAAAGCAGATCGAGGCGAAAGCTTGCCGCCAGGATGGCAGAAAAAACTGGTTGTCGGAGATGTCCTGGAAGAAGACATCTATGAGCAAGGGAATCTCATTACCACAGACAGTAACGGCCTGATAACAATCAGCATTGAAGGCAAGTTAGTTAAGCTTATTAAAGACACAAGAGAAATTGTAGAAATATTGGGCGACATGTAAATTGTAAATCCAGAGTCTTCACACCCCCTTCAACCCTGCATAGCATCGAATCCCACACCTCTGCGTGGAGCCACATACTCCCAGTGGAATACAAAATCTATAATACGAATATCCAATATGAGAAATCCCGACAAAGAGTTTGAACTAGGTGACATCAGTTCCATCAGCATAGACAAGAACCCATATGCACCACCAAAAAGCACCCAGGTTAGTCAAACGATAGATATTGAGAAACTGATCTCGCAAAGAAACTTGCTCATGATTTTCTTTATATCATCTGTCCTTGTATCGCTTGTTCCTTTTATATTCCCATCCATGGATATAGCTTCTGGAATTAGCACTATTGCGTACTTTGCCGGCTCAATCCTCTCAACAATCCTTGGCATAGTAACGCTAACCTATATCTATATAGTAAACACATATATAAGCTCCAAAGGACAAGCGATTTTTGTCACTGTAATATCGCTCTTACCATTGCTAGGTCTCTATATCTTTATTCGAACCCTTATCATTTCGAAAAAGTTAATCACTCAGAGTAGATAATAATTTTAGTGAGCAACATCACAGTATTTATTCTTCACATTGGCAGAATCTAATTACCTTTTATACGTAACCACAAAATGACTTTGAGGCATGTATACTAAGTGCACGAGAAACCGTTCACAAGCCATTTGTAGCCGGACGGATACACGCGACCGATTACGGGACTGGAACACTAAATTAATACATTATCACACTATGGAACAAAGGATCGAACCATGACTATCACAAAACAGCATCTGCTGGTAGCACTATTTCTTGGGTTTGGGCTGACTGGCGCTGTCAGTGCCGCACAA
>JARRNW010000090.1:0-9634 GCA_037384565.1 Candidatus Thiodiazotropha sp. | reverse complement strand
CTGGTGATTCTGGGTAAAGGCGAAGCGGCGAGTGGGATCGTGCCGGATGGCGTGTTGACTATCCCGGGCAGCATCTGGCAGATCGCATACTGGGGTGGATCCGGTCAGGCGTTTGATCCGCTACAACTGGGGCTTCAGGCCGTACCCGCCGCCCTGTTGTTTCTGATCATGGCCTTCCTGATGATGCGTCAGTCGTCAGGGATGTCCAAGGCCTTGAAGAAGGATCAGCACAGCATCCTCACTCTCCTCGAGGCCCTGGTCGTGGGGCGCCCCCCCAAGGCACAGTCCGCCCAGTTGAGCGATCTGCAACCCACCTTTGATGTGATGGAGCATCAGATCAAGGAATTTCGTTCTAAACAGGCGGAGAAGCCCAAAGCGTCTCGGGTGATTCAGGATGCCGGTGAATACGATACCGGTATTCAGGTTGACGATGAGCTATACGACGAGCCGGAATCCCGCAAGCCCGTCATCAAATCCCGGTCCGTGGAGATTTCTCCCGCCATCTTTCGCGCCTATGACATACGGGGTGTGGTCGGAGAAACCCTGACACCGGAAGTGGTCGAACTGCTGGGTCAGGGGTTCGGCAGTGAAATCTTCGAGCAGGGTTACAACACGGTTGTGGTTGGCCGGGATGCCCGCAACTCCAGTGAATCGTTGCAACATGCCCTGATCGAGGGCCTGCAGGCCAGTGGCCGCAATGTCATCGATCTGGGGTTGGTGCCCACGCCTCTGGTCCATTTCGCCGCCCATGAACTGGGCGCCGATTGCGGCGCCATGATCACGGGCAGTCACAACCCTCCCCAATACAATGGGATGAAGATGATCATCGGCCTCGATAGCCCGAGCAGTGACGCCATTCAGGATCTGCGGCGGCGCATTGATGCGGATCAGTTGCTGCAGTCCGAGGGGGCATTTGACTCCCGGGATATCGTGGCCGACTACATCGAGCGGGTGCTTTCGGATGTGCGCATGGGCCAGACCCTGAAAGTCGTGGTCGATTGCGGTAATGGGGCGGCGTGTGTGGTCGCGCCGGAACTGTATCGTGAACTCGGCTGCGAGGTGATCGAGCTCTATTGTGATGTGGACGGTGATTTTCCGAATCACCATCCGGATCCCGGCGACCCGAAAAATATGCGGGATCTGCAGAAGGCCGTTGTGGAAAACGAGGCCGCCCTGGGACTGGCGTTTGACGGTGATGGTGACCGTCTGGGCGTGGTGGATTCCTCTGGCAAGATCATCTGGCCGGATCGGTTGTTGATGTATTTAGCGATCGACGTGCTGACCCGTGAACCCGGCGGAGATATCATCTACGATGTGAAGTGCACGCGTCATCTGGCTAATATCGTGTTGTCGAACGGTGGTCGTCCACTCATGTGGAAGAGTGGCCACTCCATGCTCAAGGCTAAGATGAAAGAGACTCACGCCCTGCTGGCCGGTGAGTTCAGCGGCCATATCCTTTTTTCAGAACGCTGGTACGGCTTTGATGACGGCATCTATGCCGGTGCCCGGCTGCTGGAAATCCTCTCCCTGGACTATCGGACCAGCGCCGAGGTATTCGCCGAGCTGCCGGAAAGCCTGTCAACTCCGGAATACAGCCTGAGGCTCGAGGAAGGGCAGGCGCAGAAAGTGATGCAGGCCATCGATCAGATGCCCGACCTGCCAGGTGCCCGGATGGTCAAGATCGACGGGGTGCGGGCCGAGTTCGAAAAGGGGTGGGGTTTGGTGCGGGCTTCGAATACCATACCGGCCCTGCTGTTCCGTTTCGAGGCGGAATCCGAGCAGGATCTGGAACAGGTACAGGCGCAGTTCCGTGAGGTTCTGCAAAAGATCGATCCCCAGTTGGAAGCCCCATTCTGACTTCAATATTTCACTGAGCGGTTGTACGGACAAGATGAGTTTTTCCCCCGAACAGGCACAGAATGTCGCCCAGGTGTTGACCTCGGCGCTGCCTTACATTCAACGTTTTTCTGGTAAAACCCTGGTCATCAAGTATGGCGGCAACGCCATGGTGGACGAGGCCTTGAAGAGCAGTTTCGCCATGGACGTGGTGCTGATGAAGCTGGTGGGTATCAATCCGGTGGTGGTGCATGGGGGCGGCCCGCAGATCGGCCGTCTGCTGTCGCGGCTCGGCAAGGATTCGGAATTCGTCGAAGGCATGCGGGTGACCGACAGCGAAACCATGGATGTAGTGGAGATGGTGCTCGGTGGTCTGGTGAACAAGGAGATTGTCAGCCTGATCAATCGTGCAGGCGGTTCCGCCGTGGGTCTAACCGGTAAGGACGGTGACCTGATCCATGCCAAGAAGCTGGTGATCAGTCGCCGTGGGCCGGAACTGCAGGAACCTGAAATCATCGATATCGGGCATGTGGGCGAGGTGGAAAGCATCGACGTCAGTGTCGTCAACATGCTGGTTCAGGGCGACTTCATCCCGGTTATCGCGCCAATTGGTGTGGGTATGGATGGGCACTCCTACAACATCAATGCAGATCTGGTGGCCGGCAAGGTGGCCGAAGTCATGCAAGCGGAAAAGTTGATTCTGCTGACCAATACGCAGGGGTTGCTGGACAAGTCCGGCGGCCTGTTGACGGGGTTGTCCGCTGATCGGGTACATGAGTTGATCGAGGACGGCACGATTCATGGCGGCATGTTGCCAAAGATCACCACCGCCCTGGAGGCGGTGGAAACCGGTGTCGGTTCCTCCCATATCATCGACGGCCGGGTTCCCCATGCAGTGCTGCTGGAACTCTTCACGGATGAAGGTGTGGGTACGTTGATACGACGCCGTTGATGAGTCAGCAGAAGGTCCCCCGTCGGCAGCAGATTCTCGAGGCCCTGGCCCGGGAACTCGAACAGAATCCCGGCAGCCGTATCACCACGGCTTCCCTGGGTAAGGCAGTGGGTATCTCAGAGGCGGCCCTGTATCGTCACTTCGCCAGCAAGGCCAAGATGTTCGAGGGACTGATCGACTTCGCCGAAGAGAGTGTGTTTGCCCGCATCAATCAGATTCTGCGGGAACAGGATCAGGCGCAGGTCCGCTGTGGGCAGATTCTCTACCTGCTGTTGATGTTCGCGCAACGCAATCCCGGAATCACCCGGGTGTTACTGGGGGATGCCCTGGTGGGTGAGACTGAACGTCTTCTGGTCAGGGTCGGACAGTTTTTCGATCGGGTGGAAACCCAGTTGAAACAGGTGCTCAGGGAGGCCGACATGCGTCAGGGTGAGCTTGCGCAGAGCATGGATGCCGCGTTGGCGGCCCATCTGATGACCAGCCTGGTCGAGGGCTTGATGCACCGTTATCTGCGCAGTCGTTTCAAGAGTTCGCCTTTGCAGCACTGGGAGCAGCAGTGGCAACTGCTTTCAGCGAACCTCTTTAGGGCCTTGGAAAAAAAGCACTAACCTACACTAGGGACTGACCGCCGCCTGGAACTCTGCCTTGATCTGCTTTACCCGGGGGGAGTCCTTACAGGAAGCGTTGCTTTGTACTTCGTTTTTGCAGTCCAGGTCCATGAAAATCACTGTAGTGCCTTTCTTTGGGTCCCGGATGCGTGACATGGAGATACTGATATCCCCCTCCTTGATCGCCTCGCCACTGAGGATGATGTTTTCCGCATCGGTCTTGATTGGTGTGGTGCTATGCTGTTTCAGGTAGGCTCGTGCCTTTTCCCAGGGTTGGCTGCAGGCACTGTCCTGTCCACAGTCATAGACGTTCTGCAGCGCCCGGGCAAAGCTGTTGTCCGCCTCGACCACCGGGCTGCTGGTCTGGCGAATCTTTTTGAGTTCACGAAACCGCTGCAGGTCCTTGGCAAAAGATTGGCGGATACGGTTTTTGTCGTGCTCCCGGGCGATGATTGATTGATAGGCTTCGGTCAGAGCCACCCGCTTTTTCTCGATGTCTTCCCGCATCCTGGCGGTGATGGGTTTGCCGCTGAGTTCCCGCCGGGCGGCCCTTTGCTGCATATCATCCAGGGCAGTCTTGATGCGCCGGATGTTCGACTCGGTGACACGAATGGAGGTGTCAACGGCCTGGATCTGGCCATTTCGGGTCATCAGGATGTCGTCTTCGCTACGGAAGGTTCTGAGCAGCACGCGATCCTGGGCCTGTTGTTTTTCCAAAATCCGTTGCTGTTCCATGCGCAAACGCTCCTGTTCCGCCTCCTGCTGCAGCTGTTCCGCGGTTTTGGCGGCATCCACCTTGTTAACGGTAATACCGTGTTCATCCAACTGGGTCCGCGCGCGATGGGCCTCGGTGGGGGGCAGTTTATCCGAATAATGGACATTGCCCGCGTCATCTACCCATTTGTAGAGCTTGCCGGCCTGGCTGGCCTCGGACAGGGCGAAGAGAAGAAAAGCGGTGGTGAAGACAATTCTGAAATACATACTCAATGGATGGTTCATAATGATCGGTGGCTGATCAATGTATCGCGCAGCTGGGGATGATTTTCGAAACAACCCTCCGGTTGTCATGCACATGCCGAGCGTCCGTGCCTAGGCGTTCGCGAATCATGAGCCACAACAGGCGACCTGCCGAAATAACAACCCTTCGATTATACTGCCTGATTCAAATATTAAGATAGCCTCTTTGTGGAACAGTTCACCCTTTTCATCGTTTCCTTCCTAGCCAATCTGTTTTCCGCCTTTTCCGGAGGTGGGGCGGGTTTGTTGCAGCTTCCGGCCCTGATTTTTCTCGGATTACCCTTTGGAGTTGCCCTGGCTACTCACAAGGTTGCCTCCGTGGCACTGGGCGTCGGTGCAACGGTTCGTCACCTGCGGGAAGGGGGGTTGGAACGCCAGTTCGTGATCTATATGCTGCTGGGTGGTCTGCCTGGCGTGGTGCTGGGGGCCAGTATCATCCTTAAGGTTCCGGACCGCATGGCCGAAGTGGCGCTCGGGGTGCTGACCCTGGGGCTCGGACTCTATTCCGTGTTCAGTCCCAAATTGGGCCAGGAGTATCAGCCACGGCACCGGGATCGTAGGGGATTGTTGCACGGGGGGCTGGGACTGTTCCTGATCGGCGTGCTGAACGGTTCATTGACCTCCGGTACCGGCTTGTTCGTTACCCTCTGGCTGATCCGCTGGTTTGGCCTCGACTATCGTCGTGCCGTCGCACACACCCTGGTTCTGGTGGGGGTGTTCTGGAACGGCAGCGGAGCCATCACCCTGGGACTGCTGGGCAACATACACTGGCAATGGTTGCCGGTGTTATTGGTGGGGTCTCTGCTGGGGGGTTATCTGGGCGCCCATCTGGCGATTGCCAAGGGCAATCGCTGGATCAAGAGGGGCTTTGAGGTGGTAACCCTTCTGGTGGGTCTCAAGTTAATCTTCTGACTCAAACGCCATAGGTGTCCCTATAGCGCTGAATGCGTTCCAGGTCATCACTGGAGGGATCCCGCTCCCGCAGGTATTCAATCAACTGCTCGAGTCGTACGATGGCGCTGACCGGCATGCCATAATCCTGCTCGACTTCCTGGATCGCCGAACGTTCCCCTTGGCCCCGTTCCTGCCGGTCCAGTGCGATCACCACACCCGCCGGGGTGGCCTGTTCGGCCTTGATGATCCCCATCGACTCCCGCACCGAAGTGCCTGCGGAAATTACGTCATCGATGATCAAGACCCGACCCTGCAGGGTATGCCCGACGATCACGCCGCCTTCTCCATGATCCTTCGCCTCTTTGCGGTTGAAGGCATAGGGAATGTCCCGGCCATGTTGATCGTAGAGCGCCCCGGCGGTCACCGCGGCCAGGGGGATGCCCTTGTAGGCGGGGCCGTAGAGGACATCGAAGGCGATCCCGGAATCCACGATCGCTTGGGCGTAGTAGCGACCCAAACGCGCCAGGCTGGCGCCGGTGTTGAACAGTCCCGCGTTGAAGAAGTAGGGGCTGATGCGACCCGATTTCAGGGTGAATTCACCGAATCTGAGTCCCCCGACATCGAGGGCGAAATCGAGAAAATCCCGTTGATAGTCCTGCATGAGTGATTACCTGGTTTGTCACAAGTGGCGTATTGTAGCGCGAATACCCCCGGTTTCGGCAGATTTCCCCACTGCCGTGAGAGATTCCTGGGCTTTGAGTTTTTCAAGCACTTATAATGCGCGTTTGTAATCTGATTATCTGAGGTCTCCGTGAAGTTGAACGAATGGCCCCGGGCCATTGCCGAGTACTGGCAACCCGGTGTGCGTAACATGCTTTTTCTCGGCTTTTCCGCTGGGCTGCCCCTGGTGCTGGTGTTCGGCACGCTCTCCTTCTGGTTGCGTAAGGCGGGGGTTGAGCGTTCGACCATCGGCTTCCTCAGCTGGGTGGCGCTGGCTTACGGATTCAAGTGGGTCTGGGCGCCCCTGGTCGACCGTCTGCCGATTCCAGGGCTGACGCGCCGTTTCGGCCGCCGGCGCAGTTGGATGCTGCTGGCGCAGTTGTCGGTGATCGCCGGGTTGTGCGGTCTGGCCCTCTCGGACCCCACAGAGAGTGTTGCCTCATTCGCCCTGTTGGCACTGTTGGTGGCCTTCGCCTCGGCGACCCAGGATATCGCCATCGATGCCTACCGCATCGAATCCGCTGAGGTGAAATGGCAGGGCATCATGGCAGCCAATTATATGATTGGCTATCGCCTGGCGATGATCGTCAGTGGCGGGGGGGCTCTGGGGGTGGCCGGCTGGGCAACGCCCGAAGGGGTGACATACCAGCTCTCTGCCTTTTCCTTGGCTTACTTGGTCATGGCCGCGCTGATGCTCGTGGGTGTGGTGACCGTTCTGCTGATTCCCGAGCCGGCGGTTCAACCTGATAGAACCACCCGGGAGCTTGAAGTGCGGGTTGAACGGATGATCGAAAACCAGGCCTGGCTGCCTGCAGGTATCCAGCGGATCAGTGAATGGTTCTACGATGCAGTGATCAGCCCCTTTGCGGACTTTTTCCGGCGCTATCGTTGGAAGGCCCTGTTGATACTCTCCCTGATCGCGACCTACCGCATCTCGGATGTGGTACTGGGGGTTATCGCCAATGTTTTCTATGTCGATTTGGGTTTTAGCACAACCGAAGTGGCCCTGGTGGCGAATGTGTTCGGCGTGATCATGACCCTCACCGGCGCGGTGTTTGGCGGGGTGATGGTGGTACGTCTCGGGGTGATGCCGATCCTGCTCGCCGGGGCCATCCTGGCGGCGGCCACCAACCTGCTGTTCGCTTGGCTCTCCGGGGTAGGGCACGATGTTGCCAGCCTGGTGGTGGTGATCTCGGCGGACAATCTGAGTGCGGGCCTGGCCACCTCTGCCTTTATCGCCTACCTTTCAAGCCTCACCAACATCTCCTACTCCGCCACCCAGTACGCCCTGTTCAGTTCGGTGATGCTGCTGCTGCCCAAGTTTCTGGGCGGCTTTTCCGGGGTTGTAGTGGACAACCTGGGTTATGCCCCCTTTTTTCTCATCACCGCGTCCCTGGGCATACCGGTGCTCGTCCTGGTGGTGCTGGCGATGCGCTATCTTCCTTCTCCGGGAGTATCAGCTGGCGGGAGATCACAAGATGCTTGAGCAGAGCGGTTATCTGGCGGCCTTCGGTGCCGGTTTGTTGGGCGGTGGACACTGTGCCGGTATGTGTGGGGGGATCGTCGGGGCACTGACCTTTGGCCTGCCCGAAACGGTCCGCAACCGACTGACGCTCACGCTGCCCTACCAACTGGGATATAACCTTGGGCGCATTTTCAGCTATGTGGTGGCCGGCGGCATCATGGGTGGGCTGGGGGTTCTACTGGCGGAACTGTTGCCGGTTCAGGCTACCCAGCAGGTACTGCTGGTTTTCGCCGGTTTGTTCATGATCCTGCTCGGACTCTATCTGGGGGGCTGGTGGCTGGGGTTGTCTCAGATCGAGCACCTGGGAAGCCATCTCTGGAAGCGCATTGAACCCGTGGCGCGCCGACTGCTGCCGGTGAAAACCCCGGGACAGGCTTTTGTGCTGGGGATCGTCTGGGGATGGATACCCTGCGGCCTGGTCTACACCATGCTGATCATGACCGTCTCCAGCGGAGGTGTAATGCAGGGGGCCGGGCTGATGTTGGCTTTCGGTCTCGGAACCCTGCCCAATCTGTTTGCTATGGGCGTTGTCGCAGGGAGTCTCGCGCGCTGGCTCAAGGATATCCGGGTACGCCGTCTGGCGGGGTTCACGGTGATCCTGTTCGGTCTGCTGACTCTATTGCGTGCCTTCTGAAAAGTCCTTTCAGGGAAAGGGCCCCCGGTGCGATCGACCGGGGACACTCCGTTTCAGTCAATATAGAAATCCTGACTCAATTTGGCCGTGTAGAAGCGGGTATCACCTTTCGGTTTGACCTGAATCTCGAAATTCAGGGTTTCCTGATCGGCGATGCGGAATTCGCCGATGTAGTAGATGGCATCACCATCGGTGATCATGCGCATCGGGATGCTGATCAACTGACCCCGTAGATTGGTGGCTTTGGCCATGACCACCGCCGAGCTGGACTCCCCGGTGGTGCCGGGGACCTTCTTGATGATACTCACATTGAGCATTCCGCGGTATTTGCTGCGTTGAATGCCGTACGCTTTGGCAATTGCCGGCTCCAGGGTGTCACTCGGAATGGCATTGTGGTGAATGGTGTAGCCTGGGATTTCAGTGCTGTTTTCCGCCCAGGCCGGCAGGGTGAACAGGGTCAGGACCAGGAACGCGGAAAGGGTTTTGAACAGGGACATACTCGCCTCCTTTGGATGCCGATCTGTGGATCGGTCTTGGTTATGTTGACTTGGCCAAAGTTTAGACGAACTGGGCCTTGGGGTGAAGTTAGGGATCGTCGCCTGTTACTGAAACCTGAATCCGTGGGTTCCGGTGAAAATAAAAAAACCGGCCTGAACGGCCGGTTTTTTTACTCGCCTGGGTGAATACGTTCAGGAGGCATTCTGTTTCACCAGGGTCGGTTTCTGGCGATGGGCCTGATGCAATGGGCGGCTGTTGCTCAAACGATTGGCCATGTTGCGCAGTGCGGTCAGCTGTCGGGCCAGTTCAGTGTACTGCTCCTGCAGTTCCAGGATCCGATACTGCAGGGTGTTGCGGGACTGACCGATCTTCTGCAGGTTGTTGAGGCGTTTCTCCATCATCTCCTTGTGATCCTTGATCTGGATTACCAGGGGCTCCAGGGTGCTGCGCAGCCAGCCGGAGATCTCATCGCCGGCCCGTTGAAAGATCTCTCGGGCCCGCCCGACCAGGGCGGTAAAGAACCGTTTAACCACGAAATTCTGCTCCATCATGGCGGTCACCGGACTGTTGCGGAAGATTTCCGCTTCCTGGTGCAGCAACTCCAGTTCGACCCGGTATTTCACGATCGAGAACATCTTCGGCTGCACCACGGCAAATCCGTGTTCATTCTGAAATTTGCGATAGATATTGCGGATCAGTTTACGGGTCTCTTCGCTCTGGCTGACAATGCTGAACATGGTGCTGCGCATCTCGTCGAACAGCCCCTTCATGGCGCTTTTCATGCCTGCCGTGGTCCAGCTGCTGGCCATGGCCTTTCGGCTTTTATCGATGGCCGCGTCCAGTTTTCCCAGGTCAAAGGTATTTGCCAGCAGGTCTGCCTGCTGTTTCAGCTGCTTGCGACTGAGCTGAAAGGTCTCCACGTCACGCAGATACTGGGCCTGTTCGCTACG
>JARRNW010000089.1:0-15127 GCA_037384565.1 Candidatus Thiodiazotropha sp. | reverse complement strand
CGTGGATCTTTTTCAGCTTCAGCACACTGTTGGGCTTGTCTGTCGGCAGCTTTCTGAATGTTGTCATACATCGCCTGCCGAAAATGATGGAATCTCAGTGGCATAGGGATTGCGATGAACTCAAGGGGATAGCAACTGAGCAAGCTGAAACAAAGACTTTCAACCTAAGCTATCCTTCATCCCATTGCCCACATTGCGGCCACAAAATTCGTCCTTGGGAAAATATCCCGGTCGTGAGCTGGTTATGGTTGCGGGGTCGATGTTCATCGTGCCAAAAACTCATCAGCATCCGTTACCCCCTGATAGAAATCAGCACAGGTTTACTTTCGTTTTTGGTTGCCTACCATTTTGGGTTCGGCTGGCCCGCTTTGGCAGCGATGGTTCTGACCTGGGCTTTAATCGCTTTAAGCATGATCGATTTCGACGTACAGCTGCTGCCGGACAATATCACCTTGCCGTTTCTCTGGCTGGGACTACTGATCAACCTGGACGGCTTGTTCACTGATACACACTCGGCCATCATTGGCGCGGCGGCCGGCTATCTCTCACTCTGGAGCGTCTATCAGCTGTTCAAAAGACTGACCGGAAAAGAGGGCATGGGTTACGGGGATTTCAAGCTGCTGGCCCTGCTTGGGGCCTGGTTCGGCTGGCAGTACCTGCCTCAGATCATCCTGCTCTCCGCCCTGGTGGGCGCGGTGGTCGGCATCCTGCTCATCGTGGTGCGCGGTCGTGACCGCAACATCCCGATTCCCTTTGGGCCCTATCTCGCCGCCGCCGGCTGGATCAGTATGATGTGGGGTGACCGGATCAACTACGCCTATCTCCCTTGGTCCGGCCTGGCCTGATGCGGGTGATTGCCCTCACAGGGGGGATCGGCAGCGGCAAGAGCACTGTTTCAAACCATTTCGAAACCCTGGGCGTGCCGGTTATCGATGCGGATGTGCTGGCCCATCAACTGGTAAAACCCGGTCAACCTGCCCTGGAAGAGATCCAATCCGCCTTCGGTGAACAGATGATCGACGCACAGGGTCAGCTCAACCGTTCGGCCCTGCGCGAGGTGGTGTTCGCCCATCCGGAACAGCGAAAACGCCTCGAGGCGATCCTCCATCCGCGCATCCGCCAGGCCATGGAGTCCTGGATTGCCGAGCAATCCGCACCCTATGTCGTATTGGTAATCCCCCTGCTGTTCGAAACCGGTCAGATGTCACTGGCGGACCGGATACTGGTGGTGGATTGTGAGGAATCGTTACAAATCGAGCGGGTGATGCAACGGGATCATCTTTCCGAGGATCAGATTGAACACATCCTGGCCAGTCAGGCGGATCGTCAGACCCGACTCAGCGGGGCCGATGATATCATCCTGAATAACGGGGATCGCGATGAACTGATCGCGGCTACGGAACGTCTCCATCGCACCTATCTGGCCTACGGATCAAACCATTCCGACGCTTGAGAAAGAGACTATTCCACCCATAAAGGACAATCCTGGCATCTCATCCCAGAATACTGTCTACTCTACTGGATCCGGATCGCAAAGTCCTTGTGCAACCTTTGCCAATGTTTTCGAAGCGCTACCTTGTGTTCTTCATTCATGGGGGCATTTTGAAGGTATTCAGGCCATTGAGTTCGCGCCACTCCCATCACATCGTCCATATGCGGTTTAATGGCGCGCCATGACACGCCAACCGTTTTGGCCCACGCCTCAAAATGGCTCAGATTCATCCCATACCAATCTTTATTACCTGACAGGTTGAGAGAAATCTGTGACTCGCCCGGAATATAGGCCTGGGTGTAAACGATGTCATAGGCTGGCGCCAGTTCTGCGGTGACCTGATTCGGATAAAGCAGACTCCAGTTCTTCAGGTGGGCATCACCATTGCCCAGAAGTGTGTTTACCAACAATCGCCGAACCATCTGCTGCAAATTGAACAGACCATGCCCTGTGAAGTGATAAATCACCTTACCCAACTGCTCGAAATTTGTGGCGCCGTATTTCTCATGGGCATACTTGAAAAATACCTGGGCAAAATCCTCGGCATGGATGCGGCCATATTGCTTATCCCGGTCATAACGCCGTATGGCATAAGCGTACTGTTCATTATAAATACAACTTAACAGTTGTACGATTTGCATTTATACAACATAAATATTGTATTTTCGCCCCCCCTCCGCAAGCATTGGCGGAATAATAGGCCGAACCTTGGTTTTCAGGCCGCACTCACCTGACGCAGCTTGGCGAAGGTAAGCCCATCAGCACCCCGGTCCACCTGGATGGTGTCCCCAGCCCCGAACCGGCCCGACAGGATATCCTGAGCCAATGGATTCTCCAGTTGCTGCCGGATCGCTCGCTTCAGCGGCCGCGCGCCGTAGACCGGATCGAATCCCGCCTCGCCGAGGCGGTCGAGGGCCGCATCGGTCACCACCAGGGCCATCTCGTACTCCGACAGCCGTTTATGCAGGTAACCGACCTGGATCTTGGCGATGGCACGGATCTGATCACTGGCCAGAGGATGGAAGACCACGATCTCGTCCAGCCGGTTGATGAACTCGGGCCGGAACTGCTGACGCACCGACTCCATCACCGCCTCTTTCATCTCCTGGTAACGCTCTTCTCCGGATACCTCCTGGATGATCTGGGATCCCAGGTTCGAGGTCATGACGATCACCGTGTTGCGAAAATCCACGGTGCGCCCCTGGCCGTCGGTCAAACGCCCGTCGTCGAGCACCTGCAGCAGTACGTTGAACACATCGGGATGAGCCTTCTCCACTTCGTCGAGCAGGACCACGGAATAGGGCCGGCGCCGCACCGCCTCGGTGAGGTAGCCGCCCTCTTCGTAGCCCACATAACCCGGAGGCGCGCCGATCAGGCGGGCCACGGAGTGCTTCTCCATGAACTCGGACATGTCGATACGTACCATTGCCTCTTCGGTATCGAAGAGGAATTCCGCCAGGGCTTTGCACAGCTCGGTCTTACCGACACCGGTGGGGCCGAGAAACAGGAACGAGCCGTTGGGCTGGTTGGGATCGGAAAGTCCCGCCCGGGAGCGGCGGATTGCGTCGCTCACCGCGCGCACGCCCTCTTCCTGACCGATCACCCGCTTGCCCAGCGCCTCTTCCATACGCAGCAGTTTGTCCCGTTCGCCTTCGAGCATCTTTGAGACGGGGATGCCGGTCCATTTGGAAACCACCTGGGCGATCTCCTCCTCGGTAACCTTGTTACGCAGCAGTTTCATCTCCTGCATCTCAGCCTGGGTGGCCATATCGAGCTGCTTTTCCAGTTCGGGAATACGCCCATACTGCAGTTCGGACATGCGGGTCAGATCCCCGGCCCGGTGGGCGGTCTCAAGCTCCAGTCGTGCCCGCTCCAGGGATTCCTTGATGTGGGTGGTACCCTGCAGGGCCGCCTTTTCCGACTTCCAGATCTCATCCAGATCGGAGAACTCCCGCTCCAGGCGTTCGATCTGAGCCTCCAGGTCCGCGAGACGTTTCTTCGAGGCCTCGTCCAACTCCTTGTTCAGCGCCTCCCGCTCGATTTTCAACTGAATGAGCCGGCGCTCCAGGCGGTCCATCTCCTCGGGCTTGGAGTCGATCTCCATGCGGATCTGGGAAGCGGCCTCATCCACCAGATCGATGGCCTTGTCCGGCAGTTGGCGATCGGTGATATAACGATGGGACAGGGTGGCGGCGGCAACGATGGCCGGATCCGTTACATCCACTCCGTGGTGGAGCTCGTAGCGCTCTTTCAACCCACGCAGGATAGCGATGGTGTCCTCCACGTTGGGCTCGGCCACCAACACCTTTTGAAAACGCCGTTCGAGGGCCGCGTCCTTCTCCAGATACTGACGGTACTCATCCAGGGTGGTGGCGCCCACGCAGTGCAGCTCGCCCCGGGCCAGGGCCGGCTTGAGCATGTTGCCCGCATCCATGGCGCCTTCCGCCTTGCCGGCGCCCACCATGGTGTGCAGCTCGTCGATGAAGAGGATGATCTGCCCCTCCTGCTTGGCCAGGTCATTGAGCACCGCCTTGAGGCGCTCTTCGAATTCACCGCGGAACTTGGCGCCGGCGATCAGGGACCCCATGTCGAGGGAGAGCAGGCGTTTGCTCTTCAGGCCTTCGGGAACCTCGCCGTTGATGATCCGCTGCGCCAGTCCTTCGACGATGGCGGTCTTGCCCACGCCGGGTTCGCCGATCAGTACCGGATTGTTCTTGGTGCGCCGTTGCAGCACCTGAATCGTCCGGCGGATCTCGTCATCCCGGCCGATGACCGGATCGAGCTTGCCCTGTTCGGCCCGCTCGGTCAGGTCAATGGTATATTTCTCCAGGGCCTGGCGTTGATCTTCCGCGTTCGGATCATCCACCTTCTGACCGCCACGCAACTGTTCAACAGCCTTCTCCAGCGCAGCCTTGTTAGCCCCGGCTTTACGCAGCAGATCACCCAGTTCGCCCTTGTCCTCCACCACGGCAAGCACGAACAACTCACTGGAGATGTATTGATCATTACGCTGCTGAGCGAGCTTGTCTGTCTGGTTGAGCAGCCGTCCCAACTCATTGGAGATATGCAGATCACCCGCAGCGCCTTCCACGCTGGAAAGGCGGTCTAAGGCCGCGTTCAGACCGGAACGCAGCTGGTTGACATTGACATCCGCCCGGGTGAGCAGATGACGCACACTGCCCCCGTCCTGGTCGAGCAGGGCGCTCATCAGGTGCAGAGGCTCGATGAACTGGTGATCGCGCCCTACGGCCAGGCTCTGGGCATCCGCCAGGGCCATCTGAAACTTGCTGGTCAAACGATCCATTCGCATGGGTATCACACTCCAAAATTCTTTGAATACCTATCAAATGGGGGGGAAACCGGGCAATTTCAAGTATCAGGTCAACTCAAGGTGCCCTGCTCCATCGCCTCGACCTTGGACATCACCATGGCCTCAAGACCCTGCTTGTAGTCCTTGATCCGCTGGCGTATCGCAGCATCGGCAACACTGAGTATCTGGGCCGCCAGCAACCCCGCGTTTTTCGCCCCGTTGATCGCCACCGTGGCGACCGGTACTCCGGGGGGCATCTGGACAATAGAGAGCAGGGAGTCCTCCCCACTCAGGGCAGAGGACTTGACCGGCACCCCCACCACCGGCAGCGGCGTGATGGCCGCCACCATCCCGGGCAGGTGCGCGGCACCGCCGGCCCCCGCGATCACCACCTGCAGTCCACGGGTCTCCGCGCTTTGCGCATACTCGTAGAGTCGTGCCGGGGTCCGGTGGGCGGAGACGATGGTCATCTCATAGGAAATCTCAAGCTCATCGAGCATCTTGGCAGCCTCGCGCATGACCGGCAGGTCGGAGTCGCTGCCCATGATGATGCCTATCACGGGAGTGTTCATGGGTGTTGTTCCCCTCTGATATGAATCAAGTCACGTACCTGCTCGGCTTTGCGGCGGGCCGTCTCAAGGTTGGAATCAACCACCGTCACATGCCCCATTTTGCGAAACGGTTTGACCTCCGCCTTGCCATAGAGGTGAAGACAGACACCCGGAATCCGCAATGCAGCGGCCATGCCATCGATGACCGGACGGCCGTTTGCATCCGCATCCCCCAGCAGGTTGATCATGGCCGCTGGAGTGAGCAATGCAGTGGAGCCCAGGGGCAGATCGAGAATCGCCCGCAAATGCTGCTCGAACTGATCCGTAACGCAAGCCTCGATGGTATGGTGCCCGGAGTTATGGGTGCGGGGCGCGATCTCGTTGACCAGTAGCTCACCGTCCCGGGTGAGGAACATCTCGACCCCGAACACTCCGACCCCCTCCAAAGCCTGAATGGTACGTACCGCCAGTGCCTCCGCCAATTGTGAAACGGTCTCGTCCACCCGGGCGGGACTCAGCAGCAGATCGAGCACGTTCTCACCGGCACGGAAACACATCTCCACCGTGGGATAGGCGACACACTCCCCATCCGCGTTGCGAGCGACCATGACCGCCAGTTCGTGGGTAGCGTCGACAAAGCCCTCCACCAGGGAGGGCACGGGCAGATGACCGGCAAAGTCCCCGACCTCCCGCATGATGGAAACACCCCTGCCGTCATAGCCACCTCTACGGGCCTTCTGCACCAGGGGAAAACCAAACGCCGCGAAGGCCTCCAGGTCCGCTTCCGGCATGGAGACGAAATCGGAAGTTGGAATCCCCGCATCCCGAAGAAACGCCTTCTGGGTCAGCTTATCCTGCAGGATCGCCAGAACCCTTGGCGCGGGATGGATGGGATGGCCCTCTTTTTCCAACTGCTGAAGCGTCTCGGTGTCGACGTTTTCCAGTTCGTAGGTCAGCACGTCACAGGATTCCGCAAGCTCCCGCAGTTTCGCCGGATCGTGATAGCCGCCGATGATCTGATGGCCGGCAACCTGACCGGCCGGAGAGCCGGGATAGGGATCGAGCACCACACAGGTGCAGCCAAGACGTTTGGCCGCCTTGACCATCATCCGCCCCAATTGCCCCCCGCCAATGACCCCGATACGGGCGACGGGGAAAGGAAAGCTGTCCTTCATCGTTTCTTGTTACTCTTTCAGTTTCCAGATTCGATAGTAGACCCGACCGTTGGCGGGGTCGCGCACCAGCCATCGGCCGTTGTCGAAGTCGAATCGGGGATCAGTGAATTTTAAACAGAGCAGACGATAGGGGTCCTGCTTAAGACCCGGATCGCCGGTAACCTTGTAGAACCACGCGGTCGGTTCGCCGCAGTCCACATCCTGGTATTCAGATTCGTTTCGCGCGCGCAACCCGTTATACCCGGGCTGCAGTTTCAACCAGGCGCTGAAGCCGCGCACCATGGTACCCCCATCGGCGAGAAGTTCCACCTCGGCGCGCGGTGTCTCGAATCCATCCTCAAAGATCAATTCCGGGTCGGTCGCGGTGGGATCACCGCCACTGCAGCCGACCAGCAGGGCTACCAGCGACACCTCGGTGAGAAATCCCTCAGCCCGCATTTTTCTGCAATTGGGAAAGATCCCGCACCGCACCCCGGGCCGCGGAGGTGGTGAGAGCGGCATAGGCTTGCAGGGCCTGGGAGACCACCCGGTCCCGGTTCACCGGTTTCCAGGCCTGAACGCCTCTCTCCCCCATACGCACCCGACGCCGTTGCAGTTCCTCGTCACTGATCGCCACCCGGAGGGTCCGCTCCGGGATATCAATTTCAATCCGATCCCCCTCTTCCACCAGCCCGATGTTGCCCCCTTCGGCGGCCTCCGGTGAGCAGTGGCCGATGGACAGACCGGAGGTCCCTCCGGAAAAGCGTCCGTCGGTGATCAGCGCGCAGGCCTTGCCCAGACCTTTCGATTTAAGATAACTGGTGGGATAGAGCATCTCCTGCATGCCCGGCCCCCCCTTGGGCCCCTCGTAACGAATAAGCACCACATCACCAGCCTGTACCCGATCACCAAGAATCGCCTCAACAGCCGCGTCCTGACTCTCGAAGATCCGTGCCGGACCGGAAAACTTCAGATTCGACTCGTCCACCCCGGCGGTCTTTACGATACAACCCTGTTCAGCCAGATTGCCGAAGAGTACCGCCAACCCGCCATCCTTCGAATAGGCGTGTTCGATATTACGGATACAGCCGTTTTCCCGGTCCAGATCGAGATAAGGCCAGCGGGCGTCCTGGCTGAAAGCGACCTGGGTGGGGATACCACCGGGCCCGGCCAGAAATCGATTGCAGGCATCCTCATCCTGGGTGCGGATCACATCCCACTGCTCCAGGGCCTCACCCAGGGTGGCACTGTGCACCGTCGGCACATCCCGATTGATCAGTCCACCCCGGTCGAGTTCACCCAGGATACCGATCACCCCGCCGGCCCGGTGCACATCCTCCATGTGATACTTCTGGGTTGCTGGCGCCACCTTGCAAAGATTGGGCACCCGGCGGCTGAGCCGGTCGATGTCGGCCATACCGAAATCGACCTGGCCCTCCTGGGCGGCGGCCAGCAGGTGCAGCACCGTGTTGGTGGACCCCCCCATGGCGATATCCAGACTCATGGCATTCTCGAAGGCCTCAAAGGTGGCGATGCTTCGTGGCAGCGCCCGGACATCCTCCTGCTCGTACCAACGGCGCGCCAGCGCCACCACCCGTTGCCCGGCCTCTTTAAACAACTGCTCCCGATCCGCATGGGTCGCCAGCAGGGAGCCGTTGCCCGGTAGCGACAGCCCCAGGGCCTCGGTCAGGCAGTTCATGGAGTTGGCGGTGAACATGCCAGAGCAGGAACCACAGGTGGGGCAGGCGGAACGCTCGATCTGCGCCACGTCCGCATCGCTCTCGTCGGGGTTGGCCGCTGAGATCATGGCGTCGATGAGATCGAGTTTCAGATCGCCCTTGCCCGCCAGTTTCACCTTGCCCGCCTCCATCGGTCCGCCAGAGACGAACACGGTGGGGATGTTCAAGCGCAGCGCCGCCATCAGCATGCCGGGGGTGATTTTGTCGCAGTTGGAGATGCACACCAGGGCGTCCGCGCAGTGGGCATTGACCATGTATTCCACCGAGTCCGCGATGATGTCCCGGGAAGGCAGGGAGTAGAGCATCCCCCCATGACCCATGGCGATACCGTCGTCCACCGCAATGGTGTTGAACTCCTTGGCCACCCCACCGGCCGCCTCGACTTCACGAGCCACCAGTTGTCCCAGCTCCTTGAGGTGGACATGTCCGGGTACGAATTGGGTGAAGGAGTTGGCGATGGCGATGATCGGCTTGTCGAAATCGCCGTCGGTCATTCCGGTGGCCCGCCAGAGGGCACGTGCGCCCGCCATGTTGCGGCCGTGGGTCGTGGTGCGAGAGCGGTACTGGGGCATTGATGACTCCGATCGATGGAAACAAACAGGACCGTCTATTATGCAATGATTCCCGGGCGGTGAACAAACCCGCTGCCCGGTTGCGGAGGGTTAGGGGCCCGGTAGTTCCAGGACGAATCGCGCCTCCCCGGGGGGAGGGGAAGCTCCGCTAGGAGACCCAGGCGACAGCGGGTAGTGATCGGGCTCCAGGCCATGCAACACACTGAGTGCGAGGTAAGGCCAAGAGGTTTCGCCCAACCCGATGATCTTTAAGCCGCTAAGACAGCTCCGGCTCTTCGAGGAACTCAAGGCGATAGCCTTGGTGATACACCGCTTTCAAACGCCACCCCTTGTCCGGAGTGAGCGCCAGTTTACGCCGCAGCCGGCTGATATGGGTATCCACGGTTCGGGTCATCAATCCCGGGCCTACCCCCCACACACGCTCCAGCAAGTGGTCCCGGGAAAGCAGACGTCCGACGTTACTGAACAACATCCAGGCCAGTTGAAACTCCTTCTCGGTCAACTCGACCGGCTCCTCGTTCAAGGTCAAACGCTTGAACTCACGACTCAACTGAAAACCCGCAATGCGAATCTGATCACGCCGCCCGTTGTGTCGACGCACCAGGGCCTTGACCCGGGCCAACATCACCTCCCGGTGCACGGGTTTTGCCAGATAATCATCCGCCCCCTTTTCCAGGGCTTCGATAATATCGGTCTCACCGTCACGGTGGGTTATGAAAAAGATCGGCAGATCCCATTCCCGTTCCTGACGGATCCACGACAGAACATCCATACCGCTCATGCCCGGCAGTTCCCAGTCCATAATCAACCCGACAGGCGTAACCCGCATCCTCGAGCCATTCTTTCATCACGGCCGACTGCAGCGCATCGTCTTCCAGATAAGCAATGCGCATCACCATCTCCCTTGTCCATTGGAATTAACACCCGATGGCACGCATTCACACGACTCCATACCGGAGTCCAGGTAACCATTCTTCATCCTTTCGAAGGTACTCCTCTACAAGTTGTGGATGTTCCTTATCCCATGCGCGGATCTGAACTGAATCAATGGATTCGCACACCGAAAGCGATGGGTAACCGGTCTACTCCCCCACCCTCTCTGGCACCCCATTCACTGATTAATTTGAAGCCACCTGGTAGAGATGGACATCACGTTGAGGGTAGGGGATGTTGATCCCTTCCCGATCGAATACGGTCTTGATGTTTTCCAGCAATGCAGCGCGGGTCGTCCAGTAATCCGACGACTTTACCCAGGGCCGTACCGCGAAATCCACACTGCTTTCACCCAGTTCGAGCAGCATGACGGTGGGAGCAGGATCCTTCAGAAGCGTGGATTCCGCCTCCAGCACCTGTCGAATCAATTCCTGGGCCTTTTTCATGTCATCTTCGTATCCGATTCCGATCACCAGGTCGATTCGGCGTGTGTCACGGGCCGAGTAGTTGATAATGGTACCGCTGTAGATCTGGGCATTGGGCATGGTGATCTCCCGGTTATCCCCGGTTTTAAACACGGTATGGAAAATCCGGATATCCTCCACCACCCCGGAGGTACCACCCGCCTCAACAAAATCCCCAAGTTTGAAGGGACGGAAGATAATCAGCATGACACCGGCCGCAAAACTCGACAGGGAGTCCTTCAGAGCAAGACCGACGGCCAGGCCGGCGGCACCCAGAATGGCCAGCGCCGAGGTCGTGTTAACGCCCAGTTGCTCAAGCGTGGCGAGCACGACAACCGCCAACAAGGCCATCTTGACGATGTTGCCAAGAAAGCCGACCAGCATGGGATCGACACTACTGCGGGTCATGACGCTGCGTAGCGCCCGCGTCAGGGCCAATGCAATCCAGCGACCGATCACGAATACCAGCAGTGCCATGACGATTTTCGTCCCCCATGGAATCAAGTAAGTGTCCAGCACAGTATTCCAATTAAGATCCATGACTATTCCCCTCAACTGAAGTGATGAATGTCCCAGACAAAGGTGGCAAACTATTTGGATCGAAGTGGCGTGATGCGCCACATGGGTCGCGTGGGCGACAATCCGTCCAATTCGATTCACAAGTACAATATACACCGAACGGTGCTGCAGATTAGGTAATCCTTCCACACGAATAAAGCTGCCGCCTGTGAAGAATTGTAAACTTGTTGTGACACACGCCGCTATTCCTGCCTTTTTCGGCAACCATCCTGTTCTCAATGGCACAAAAAAAGGGTCCGAGATCAGAATGGTATTGTTAACAGGGTCAGCAGGTAGTGTTGCAACCACGGACTACACCATGACTCGGGAAGAGTAAGGCCCATGATCTCGGAAATCCCCAAAGACGATCTGATCGATACCATCCTGGAACTCTGGACCGCAAGCTTCCATGGCCTGCTCTCAACACATTCTGTAAAATTTCCAGGGTATCCCTTCGGCTCACTCTTACCGGTCTGTCGTGATGTCAAGGGCAATCCCCTGTTGCTGATTTCCCACCTGGCACAACATACCCGGAATCTCGAAGCCAACCCCCACTGCTCTCTGACTTTCAGCGAAACCGGTGACGGGGACATCCAACAGGTGGGGCGGTTGACCTGTCTGGCCCGTGCCGAGGCCATAGACTCAAAGGCCTCAGCTGAACGTTATTTTCGCTACTACCCGGAATCCCGCCGTTATTTCAAGGAAATGAACTTCCGCTTTTACCGGTTGACCTTACAGCAACACTATTTCATCGGGGGTTTCGGATCCGCGCGCTGGTTTGACGCCAGCCGTGTCCCGCCCCCCATACCCTACTCCGCCGTGGATGAAGCGGAATTGCTGTTTCAACTCAATGCCCAGGACCATAATCTGTTGCAGCGCTATCTCCTTCACCGGAAGCTGCCGACGAATGGCGCTGTAATCGAAGCGGTCGGGATTGACCCCCTGGGCATGGACATTCGTCTGGGACAGAAACTACAGCGTCTTCCCTTTACACAACATTCACCCATCGCGAACGAACTTCTCAACCAGATCAAGGCGTTGTAAACACCCCACTGGAGCGTTTTCGAAATACCCTGAGAACCCGAGGGTAGAATCCCATGGCCAAATCCCCGTACACTTCGCCTTAATAACCTACCTTTTCACTTGGTATTAGGAGTTGAAGCAATGAATATCGAAATCCCGGAACGCGACGGTGACGGCTACCTCACCGACATGAACGCCTGGACCCCGGAAATCGCCCGGGCCATGGCCGAGGCGGATGAGTACGAACTTTCCGATAAAAAATGGGAACAGATCCTGAAGGCCCGTGAATACTACAACGAGCACAATGTAGTACCGCCGATCCGCAAGTTTTCGAAATATCTCGGTGCAGACAAAAAGGAGATGTTCGAACTCTGGATGACGGGCCCGATGAAGCCGATCACCAAATACGGCGGTCTGCCAAAACCCACCGGCTGCGTCTAGAACTTGAATTACTAACCCAGAAACCACCGTCATCCCGGCGCATGCCGGGATCCAAAATGCCTGACGGCGCGATATTCCTGGATACCATCCTTTGGTCCGTAAACGGTGCATCCAGACACCACTGCTCCGGCATTCGCCGAAATGACATAATTCAGAGCATCGCCTCAACTCAGTAGCGTAAGAGCTACATTGACCAAGAAGCACAACGTCCCGGATAGCTCCCCACAAAGATCGTTTGCGACATCACATTGCCACCCCTGGGTTTGGATCACTAAAATCACCGCTTTGATCAACCTTTCCTCGAACCACCAAGACCGGAAAGACAGCCCTGGAGTCGTATTGTATGACCAACCCCGCCCTACTCGGTCAGTTGACCGATTTGCAAGAGATGCAACGGGACCTTCTCACATCCCGGGACGCATCCCTGTGTGAGCTTCGACCCAATCCCGAGCTGGCCTCTTTGAACTGGTACTACGGACGCGGCGTCTACCTGGAACTGCTCTGGCTGCGCGAACATCTCTGCGGGGACGATGACCTGAGTCAGAGAGTCCGCCATCTGTTCGCCACCGGAATGGGGCGTCTCGATGAATCCTGCGCCCAGCTTCCAAGTCGGGACCATCTGATTCACTGGGCAACCGAGATTCGTGATGAACATATCCGCATGCTCGCCACCCCGGGGGCCCTGCCCGAGCAGCACCCCTGGATGCAAGACGACCGGTTGGCCTGGTTTCTGCTCCAGGAGCAGGCGAAACTGTATGAAAACATGCTACTGGTACTCTACCAGTCCCGTCTGATGGAGCCGGATTCCGCGCACTACCACTGTGCGGAGCCCCTGCAGCCGGCACAGCCCGCCTGGGAAACCCGGGAACTGTCCCAGGGACACTATCGGATTGGCGGCCGCGACGACCCCAGGGCCTATGACAACGAACGGCCGCCCCAGGCGGTGGAACTGAGCAGCTACCGCATCGCCCTGACCCCAGTCTCCAATGCCCAGTACCTCGAATTCATGCGCCAGGGGGGATACCAGGATGACGCCTTGTGGAGTGAAGCCGGCCGGATCTGGCTGAGTGAACACCCTCACACACACCCGGAATACTGGCGTCAGGACCTTCAGGGTAACTGGTACGAGATAGCACTCAACGGCCCATC
This sequence comes from Candidatus Thiodiazotropha sp., assembly GCA_037384565.1. GTDB lineage: Bacteria > Pseudomonadota > Gammaproteobacteria > Chromatiales > Chromatiaceae > Thiodiazotropha. The sequence continues at coordinate 1,741 of JARRNW010000089.1, read as the reverse complement.
CCCCCTCCCCCCCGAAGAGGCCCTTACCGGGATCAGCCAGCACGAAGCCCAGGCATTCGCCACCTGGGCAAGCCGCCAGTCCGAAGCCAACGAAGGGGCGATCCTTCAGCATGAATACCAGTGGGAGATCGCCGCCCGAAGTGGCGTTCTGTCACGATCAGGTCGAGCCTGGGAATGGTGCGGCAACCCCTTTCAACCCTATCCGGAATTCGAGCCCTTCCCCGACAACGCGGTCTCCGAGGAGGCATTCCGGCTTCCCGCACAAACCCTGAAGGGGGGTAGCCTGCACACCCCCAAGGTGTTGAGAAGAGCAAGTTTTCGCCACTGGGCCGGAGCCAGGGACCGTCATCACCTGGCGGGCATTCGACTGGTGTTCCCACCGAAACACAGCTGGACCTAATACAGTTTTTCCTGATTACCTACTATGCTCCGCCATAGGGTGGTGGGTGTGAGCATTGAGCAATGGTTTGAAAAGTTTTGAGTGATCGATTTTGTGCTTTTTATCGAACGTTTTACCGAGGCAATTCATTGTTTCCGCCTTTTGCGACCCCCTCTTTCGCGGGAGAGGACCAGGGAGAGGGAGTATAAAGAATTTGTGAGCGCAGCGAACTCATCCACTCAAAACTAAAAACTCAACACTCAAAACTACTATCAGCTACTGATCTACTGGCTGAGTAAAGTGGGTAATCAGGAAGTTTTTAGTTGGGGAAGTGTGTGGATAGCACTCCATTTTTATCCCCAGGGAACGTTATTCACCAAAAACAGGCGTCAGCTCCATTCTACGAAGGAAAGCATTAAAGATTTCCCCAAGACAGCCAACAAACCGGTTAGAGAGATACTATTTTTAGGTTTAAATACATGGACATCCATTCCATCACAGGACCGGCGCTGCAGGGGATCCAGAAAGGCCTCCAGGGTATGCGGCGCGTGGCATCAGAGATCGCCAGTGCCCAGCAGGTACAGCAGACGAATCCCAAGGACCTGTCACGTTCGATGGTCGAAATGCAGCAGCAGGCCAATCAGATCAAGGCCCAGGTCAAGACCTTAAGGACCGCAGACGAAGTGCTGGGTACCCTTTTCGACGAGCGGGCCTGATTCAACAACCCATCACTGGCGGGTGAAATTCTCGCGGAGTTGAGCGAGACGAGACTCAATCGTCAAACAGCATCGACAGATCGACCGCCCGAACATCTTTGGTCAGCGCCCCGACCGATATATCGTCCACCCCGGTCTCGGCAATCCGGCGCACCGTCTCCAGATTGACCCCACCAGAGGCCTCCAGTCGGGCCTGACCCGCATTGATTGCAACCGCCTCGCGAAGTTGCCCGGGATCCAGATTATCGAGCAGAATCCGCTGAGCTCCGGCCCGCAACGCCTCGCGTAACTCATCCAGGGACTCCACCTCGATCTCGATCACCGTACCGGCTGGAGCCTGTTCAAAGGCCCGTTTCAGGGCCTCAGTGATCGAGCCCGCGGCATGGATATGGTTCTCCTTGATCAACACCGCATCGAACAATCCGATACGGTGATTGTGGCATCCCCCGCAGGTCACCGCATATTTCTGTTGTAGTCTCAACCCAGGGAGGGTCTTACGGGTATCGAGAATCCGCACCGAAGTACCCGCCACCGCATCCGCGTAACGTCTGGCCAGGGTTGCCGTTCCGGACAGGGTCTGCAGATAATTCAACGCCGTGCGTTCACCACTCAGTAATGAACGAGCCCGACCTTCGAGAAGGCACAC
>JARRNW010000088.1:0-9769 GCA_037384565.1 Candidatus Thiodiazotropha sp. | reverse complement strand
GCGGTGGTGAAAAATTATATGGTCGAAGAGAATCTGAAGCGGGATCGACCCGATCTTGATCTGTTCTCCTATACCACAGCGGAACAAGCGCTCAGAGCCGTGGCATCGGGCAAGGCGGATGCTTACGTGGGCAATCTCACTATCGGCAGTTTCCTGATCGATCAGCTCGGACTGGGTAATCTCAAGGTCGCCGCCCCAACGCCCTATACCAACGCACTCTCCATCGGTGTGCGCAAGGACAGTCCCGAATTGTTTGCTATTCTGGATAAAGCCCTGGCCTCCATCAGTGAGGATGAACGGCGCGCGATGCGCCAGGAATCTCTCGCGATTCGCTATGAGGTCGAGGTGAACTACACCTTGCTGTGGCGGGTCGTCGCCGGCGCGGCGATCCTGTTACTGCTGAGTTTTCTCTGGCTGGCCCAGACCCGCCGGCAGAAACAGGCGCTTGCTGCCGCCAAGGCGGAAGCAGACCAGGCCAATCAGTTCAAAAGCTATTTTCTGGCCAATATGAGCCATGAAATCCGTACCCCGATGAACGCGATCGTCGGCTTTGGTCATCTGGTGATGCAGACTGAATTGTCGCAACGGCAAAAGCACTACATCGAAAAGATCCAGGTATCGGCGAACGCATTGTTGAGCGTGATCAATGATGTGCTCGATTTTTCCAAGATCGAGGCCGGAAAACTGGATGTTGAACAGGTTCCGTTTTCTCTCAGCGAAGTATTGGACAACCTTGTGAGTATCAATGCCATCCGTGCCGAGGAGAAGGGGCTGGAACTCCTGCTCCAGCAGGATCTGCAGGTACCGGACAGCCTGATCGGGGATCCCCTGCGCCTGGGACAGGTACTGGTCAATCTGGTATCCAACGCCATCAAGTTTACCGAAACGGGTGAGGTGACTATCCTGGTGAATGAGATCGAACGGGAGGCTGAGCAGGTACGCCTGAAATTCAGTGTTGAGGACACAGGGATCGGTATACCGCAAGACCAGGTCGAACGTCTGTTCTATGCCTTCACCCAGCTCGACGGATCCACCACGAGACGCTATGGGGGTAGTGGGCTTGGCTTGAACATCAGTCAGCAACTCGTGCAGCTGATGGGGGGGCATCTCGAGGTCGACAGCACAGCGGGCCGGGGCAGTCGGTTTTCGTTTGTCTTGCCCTTTGATTTACCACGCCAGCAAGCGGAACGTTCCTGGTTGCCGGCTCCCGGTCTGCGCGGACTGCGTGCCCTGGTGGTGGATGATAATGCCATGGCGTTGCAGATTCTCGGCGAGATGCTGGAATCCTTTACCTTCAGTGTGACAGCGGTAAGCCGCGCCGAGCAGGCACTCGGCCTGATCGAAGAGGCCGACAAACAGCGCAAACCCTTTCAACTGGTGCTGATGGACTGGCGACTGCCCGGCCTGGATGGGGTCGAGGCGGGGCGCATGATCAAATCGGAACTGCAATTGAGTCACAAGCCGGTGGTCATGCTGGTGACCGCCTTCGGTCGCGAAGAGGTCATGCAGTCAGCCCAGGAGGCCGGGTTGGATGGATTTCTCATCAAGCCGGTCAGTCCTTCGGTGTTATTCGATGCGATCATGCAATCGTTCAATCAGGAACTCACCGCGGAGTCCCGACAACGCTCGACCGGTATGAAACTGCAACCCCTGCAGGGGCAGGTTCTGCTGGTTGAGGACAATCTGATCAATCAGCAGGTCGCCCAGGAGATCCTGCAATTGATGGGATTGGACGTTCGCATTGCGGGGGATGGGTATCAGGCACTGGAGTTATTGCATGAGCGGGCCTTCGATCTGGTGTTGATGGATATCCAGATGCCCGGTATGGATGGATATGAGACGGTACGGCGCATCCGGGCCGAGGAGCGCTTCAACGCCTTGCCGGTGATCGCGATGACCGCCCATGCCATGAGTGGCGACCGTGAAAAATGTCTCGAGGCCGGGATGAACGACCATATCGCCAAACCCATCGAGCCGGAGCATCTGCACGCGACCCTGCAGAACTGGCTGGAGAAAAGTGATGAACCGCTGCAGGGCGTTTCAGCACCCGCGGATGATAAGCAACCGGCCTTTCCGGATCGTCTGCCGGGTATCGATCTCGCCTGGGGTTTGGAACGCATCGGCGGTAATCGTAAGCTGTTTGCCAGATTACTGGCGGATTTTCTCAGTCATCATCGTCATTCCCTGCAATACTTTCAGGGACAATTACTGTGCGATGAGCGGGATAATGCGCGCCGTGAGTTACATACCTTGCAAGGTGTCTCAGGTAATCTGGGTGGACTTGAACTGCAGCAGGCAGCCCGGAAACTGGAGTCTCAGTTGCTCGAGGGTAAGGAGGGGCTGCTGGAAGGGGATACCTTCAGGACTTTTACCCAGTGTTTTGAGGTCTTCATTGGCTCACTGGAGCAACTCGAGGGTGATGGAGTGATCGCGGGGCAGGTGGCTAACTTGGCGGCGCCCGAACCGAATGCCGAGGATGTCCAATCCCTGCTTGAACAGTTGGGCGATGCCTTGGACGAAGGTGATCCGGAGGCCCGCAACCTGCTGTCCGCGATAGAGCCAAAGCTACCTGACGAAGTGGCACGGCGCATCTTCAGTCGTATGACCGAGCTGATCAACGGCTACGATTTTGATGACGCTCTGGTCATGTTGAGTCACCTGAAAGAAACTCTAGAGAAACTTTAAAGGAATGGCCGGAATGACTCCAGATAGACCGAAGATACTGATTGTTGATGACGAGAAATTCTATCTCGATGTACTGATGGAATTGCTTCAGGATCAGTACAAGATCGTGGTGGCAAAGGATGGTGAACAGGCACTGCGTCGCGCCGCATCGGAGCCACACCCCGACCTGATACTGTTGGATATCCTGATGCCCGATATGGATGGCTATCAGGTCTGCGAGAAGCTCAAGGCGAATCCCCAGACCTGGGATATCCCGGTCGTCTTTCTCACCATCAAGAGCGAAGTGGCAGACGAACTCAGGGGGTTCGAACTGGGCGCGGTGGATTACATCTCCAAACCCATGAGTCCACCGATCGTGCAGGCCCGGGTGAACACCCACATCGCCCTCAACCAGGCGCGGGCGCAACTGGCCAATCGCAACTCCGAACTCGAGACCAAGGTGCGCGAGCGCACCGAGGAACTCAGCCGGACGAAAGATGTGGCGATCTATTGCATGGCCTCCCTCGCCGAGACCCGTGATACCGAGACCGGCAAACACATCCTGCGCACCCAAAACTACATCCTTAGCCTGGCGCGCAGATTGAAAGAGATGGGGCTGTATGCCGATTATCTCGACGATCACACAATTGAATTGCTCTACAAGACATCGGCATTGCATGACATCGGCAAGGTTGGCGTGCCGGACCGGATTCTGCTCAAGCCCGGGAAACTCGACCCGGATGAGTGGGAGATGATGAAGCTGCATGCCCGTTACGGTCACGATGCCTTGCTGCGCGCCGAGCAGGTTTTGGGCAGTACCGATTTCCTGGTCATGGCCCGGGAGATCGCCTTCAGTCACCACGAGCGCTGGGACGGCAGTGGCTATCCCCAGGGACTCAAAGGGGATGCGATCCCGATTTCCGGGCGTCTGATGGCGATTGCCGATGTATACGATGCGCTGATCAACCGGCGTGTCTACAAGGATCCCTATCCCCATGAATACGCGGTAAAGGTCATCCAGGAGGCATCGGCCAGCCATTTCGATCCGAGCCTGATCGGCGCCTTCATGACGCTGACGGAGGACTTCTTCAGGATCTCCGTCGACTATGCGGATAACTGATTGTGCAAGGTCGGGAGCGAAACACCTGAGTTCGAATGGCACGTACTTAACCCGGAAACCACCGTCATCCCGGCGTATGCCGGGATCCAGAATACCTGATTGTGCGATTCCTGAATAATGTCATCCTCTTCCCACGCAGAGTGCCGCAATAAATACAGTAAATACCACTACTCCTTGGACCCGTTTCTGCCAGGTTTTGACTTGCCGGGTAGGGCGTATTAGACTCCCCGTTCCTTGAACAGCACCCGATAGCCTGTTGAATATATGTGGCTGTGGGGTGCTGTTGGGCCATCTGTTAAAGGCCCTTTTCCCGACTGACTCCGTGTGTCAGCCGCAACCCTCTCGCCGAGCCGGCCCGTTTCGCCGGCTTTTTTTGTTTTCAAGTGGCCTCTCGTATGGGCCACCACTGAAGAGGAAATGTAGTTATGCCTGTTATTTCGCTTCCCGACGGTTCCCAACGCGCATTCGACCAGGCGGTGACAGTAATGGATGTCGCCAGCGCCATCGGTCCCGGCCTGGCCAAGGCAGCCATGGCGGGTCTCGTCAATGATAAATTGGTCGATACCTCCCACCTGATTGAACAAGACAGCAATCTCGCGATCATCACCAGTCGTGACGACGAGGCGCTGCCGCTAATGCGTCACGACGCCGCACATGTCATGGCGCAGGCTGTACAGGAACTCTATCCCGGCACCCAGGTCACCATCGGTCCGGCCATAGAAGACGGTTTCTATTACGATTTCGCCCGCAGCGAACCCTTTACCCCCGATGACCTTGCGAAGATCGAACAGCGCATGCATGAGATCGTCAAACGGGATCTGCCGATCCAGCGCGAGGTGTGGGACCGGGACGAGGCGATGCAGACCTTCGACGGTATCGGTGAAAAATACAAGGTGGAGATCATCCGCGAGTTCATTCCCGAAGGGGAAGAGGTTTCGATATATCGCCAGGGTGACTGGTTCGATGTCTGCCGGGGACCCCATCTGCCCAGTACCGGCAGGCTTGGCAAGGGCTTTAAGTTGATGAAGGTGGCCGGTGCCTACTGGCGGGGTGATTCGAACAACGAGATGCTACAACGCATCTACGGTACTGCCTGGCGGGACAAGAAGGAGCTGAATGCTTACCTGCATCGCCTCGAAGAGGCTGAAAAACGGGATCACCGCAAAATCGGCAAGGCGATGGATCTCTTCCATACCCAGGAAGAGGCTCCGGGCATGGCCTTCTGGCACGACAAAGGCTGGCGGATCTATATCACCATCCAGCAATACATTCGTGACAAGCTGAAAGACCACGGTTATCAGGAGGTGCATACCCCCCAGGTCATCGATCGCAGCCTGTGGGAAAAATCCGGCCACTGGGAGAAGTTCCGCGATGACATTTTCGTCACCGAGACCGATGATCGGGTCTATGCCATCAAGCCGATGAACTGTCCGGCGCACATCCAGATCTACAACCACGGTCTGAAGAGCTACCGGGATCTGCCCCTGCGTCTGGCGGAATTCGGTTCCTGTCATCGTAACGAACCCTCAGGGACCCTGCATGGCCTGATGCGGGTACGCAATTTCGTTCAGGACGATGCGCATATTTTCTGTACCGAAGATCAGATTCTCTCAGAGGTACTGGCGTTCAATCAGCTGCTGTTCGAGGTCTACAAGGACTTCGGTTTCGAGGAGGTTCTGGTCAAGCTCTCTACCCGTCCAGAGAAACGGGTTGGTGCCGACGAGGTTTGGGACAAGGCGGAGAAGGCCCTGGAAGACGCGCTCAATCAGCAGGGACTCGATTGGGAGCTGCAGCCGGGTGAAGGGGCATTTTATGGTCCCAAGATCGAATTCTCGCTCAAGGACTGCCTCGGACGGGTCTGGCAGCTCGGTACCATCCAGCTCGACTTCTCCATGCCGGCGCGCCTGGGGGCCTCCTATATCGCAGAGGACAACAGCAAACAGGTCCCGGTGATGCTGCACCGGGCGATCCTGGGATCTCTGGAACGCTTCATCGGTATCCTCATCGAACACTATGCCGGGGCACTGCCCTTGTGGCTGGCGCCGGTACAGGCGATTTTGATGAATATTACCGATCGACAGGCCGAATATCTGGATAAATGTCTCAAATCCTTGCGAGACAACGGGTTTCGGGTGGAATCGGACTTGAGAAATGAGAAGATTGGCTTTAAAATTCGCGAGCACACGTTGATGCGTATCCCGTATCTACTGATTCTGGGTGACCGGGAGATGGAACAGGGTAGCGTTGCAGTACGTACCCGCAGCGGTGAAGATCTGGGCTCAATGCCCCTGGAAGATTTCATCGAGCGGATGCGCGCGGATGTACAGAAACGTGTGAATTGAGTGTAAAAGCACTGGTATGGCCGGTGCTTTTTCTACTTTTGGGGTTTGGACTTTTTGGAGGAACCGGCTATCGCTGCTGTTAAAAAGCACCGTTTAAACGATGACATCACGGCTGTCAAAGTCAGACTCATCGGAGTCGAGGGTGAACAAATTGGGGTTGTTTCAATCGAAGAGGCCATACGGGCCGCTCAGGAAGCAGGTTTGGATCTTGTTGAGATCGTACCAAACGGGGAGCCCCCGGTTTGTCGCGTAATGGATTACGGCAAGTTTCTGTTTGAATTGAAAAAAACGAAACAGGCCGCAAAGAAGAAGCAAAAGCAGGTTCATGTCAAAGAGATCAAATTCCGTCCAGGGACGGGAGAGGGGGATTATCAGGTAAAACTACGCAACCTGATACGTTTCCTTGAAGACGGGGACAAGACCAAGGTCACCATGCGGTTCCGCGGACGCGAGCATGCGCACCGGGAACTGGGTTTGGAGCTTCTTGAACGGGTGGAGAAGGATCTGGCCGATTTCGGGCAGGTTGAACAGAAACCCATGATGGAAGGCCGCCAGATGGTGATGGTGCTGGGTCCCAAGAAAAAGTAACCTTTTGCGCCGCTGTGGCGCACAAATAGCGGAGTTTAACGACTATGCCTAAGATTAAGACCAATCGGGGCGCGGCCAAGCGTTTCAAACGCACCTCGTCCGGTTCCTTCAAATGCAACAGCTCTCATCGGCGTCATATCCTGACCAAGAAGAGCACCAAGCGGAAGCGCCAACTGCGTTCGCCCAACACCATCGCGAAGACCGATGTGGCCATGGCCCGTCGGATGATGCCTTACGCTTAACCTCAACCGGAACCGGAAACCAACATGTCTCGAGTCAAACGTGGTGTACAAGCACGCGCCCGTCATAAAAAGGTGCTTGACGAAGCCAAGGGTTATTATGGAGCCCGCAGCAAAGTTTATCGTGTCGCCAAACAGGCGGTCATCAAGGCCGGCCAATATGCCTACCGCGATCGTCGCCAGAAAAAGCGTCAGTTTCGCGCCCTGTGGATTGCCCGTATCAACGCTGGCGCCCGGGAGAACGGTCTCTCCTACAGCCGCATGATCAATGGCCTGAATCTGGCCAACATCGAAGTGGATCGTAAGATGCTGGCTGATCTGGCCGTCAACGATAAAGCTGCATTTAGCGTGCTGGCAGAACAGGCCAAGGCCGCTCTTTCCAGCTAAACAGCTGTTGTCGCACCCGGTCTGACCGGGCGACACTGTAAGCATAAAAGGGGGAAGGCCTTAGGCTTCCCCCTTTTTGTTTTTGAATATCCATTGCACCATGCCGTGAATGGGGATGGACGAACGCGAATTTGAGGTTTAACAGCAGATGGACGACTCCATATTGGACATTGCGGGGCTTGTAGAGGCCGCGGAACAGGCCATCGATCAGGCACAGGATCTGGCCGGTCTCGATGAGATCCGTGTCGACTACCTGGGCAAGAGTGGTCAACTGACATCCCAGTTGAAGAAACTCGGTACGCTGCCGGCGGATCAGCGTCCACAGGCCGGGCAGGCCATCAATCAGGCGAAGCAGCGTCTGCAGAAGGCTATCGAGACCCGGCGTGAAAACCTTGCTCAGGCGGCGTTGGCCAAGCGGCTGGCCGAAGAGCGTATAGATGTAACCTTGCCGGGGCGCGGATTGCACCGGGGCGGGCTGCATCCGGTGACCCGGACCTTGCGCCGAATCGAACGGCTGTTCGCACATGCCGGCTTCGAGTCGGTCGAGGGGCCGGAGATCGAGGACGATTACCATAATTTCGAGGCCCTCAACATCCCTGAGACTCATCCCGCGCGGGCCATGCACGATACCTTCTATTTCGATGCGCATCTGCTGCTGCGTACCCATACTTCGCCGGTGCAGATCCGGGCCATGGAGAAGAGCCAGCCACCCCTGCGTATCATTGCCCCGGGGCGGGTCTATCGCTGCGATTCGGATCTGACGCATACCCCGATGTTTCATCAGGTGGAGGGTTTCCTGGTGGATGAAGACGTTTCTTTCGCGGATCTGAAAGGGGTGTTGTACGACTTTCTCAGCCGCTTTTTCGAGCGTGAGCTGAAGCTGCGTTTCCGCCCCTCCTACTTTCCGTTCACCGAACCCTCCGCGGAGGTGGATATCGAGTGCGTGATCTGTGGCGGTGAGGGCTGCCGGGTGTGCAGTCAGACCGGTTGGATCGAGATCCTGGGCTGCGGCATGATCCACCCGGAGGTGTTCCGTCATGTGGGTATCGACAGCGAGCGTTACACCGGATATGCCTTCGGTATGGGGGTTGAACGCCTGACCATGCTGCGTTACGGGGTCAACGATCTGCGTCTGTTTTTCGAGAACGATCTGCGCTTTTTGAAGCAGTTCGCCTGAAGGTTATTAGTAGAGTAGAGCATCATGAAATTCAGTGAAGCCTGGTTAAGGGAGTGGGTGAATCCGCCGGTCGATACAAAGGCCCTGGCCGATCAATTGAGCATGGCCGGTCTGGAGGTCGATTCCGTGGAGCCGGTCGCCGCCGCATTCAGCGGTGTGGTTGTGGGCGAGGTGCTGACCCGGGAGCCGCATCCGGATGCGGATAAACTGAGTGTCTGCCAAGTCAACGTCGGTGAGGATGAGCCGCTACAGATCGTCTGTGGTGCACGCAATGTGGCCGCCGGGATGCGGGTGCCGGTTGCCACCGTAGGTGCCTTGCTGCCCGAGAACTTCAAGATCAAGAAGGCCAAGCTGCGGGGGGTTCAATCCCTGGGTATGATCTGTTCCGCGAGTGAACTGGGCCTGGCTGAAAGCTCCGATGGCATTCTGCCGTTGCCTGCTGACGCCCCTGTCGGTGAGGATTTTCGCCACTTCCTGGCTCTGGAGGACCAGGCTATTGAGGTGGATCTGACACCGGATCGTGGGGACTGTTTGAGCTTGTCGGGCATTGCCCGGGAGGTGGGGGTGATCAACCGTTGCCCGGTGACTCCGGTGGCGATCGCCCCTCAGCCCGCCGGCATAGAGGACTGCATAGAGGTGGTACTGGAGGCCGATGAAGCTTGCCCCCATTATGCCTGTCGTGTGGTGCGCAACGTGGACGTCACGGCGGAAACCCCTTTGTGGATGCAGGAGCGCCTGCGCCGCAGTGGTATTCGCAGCCTGGGGCCGGTGGTCGATGTGACCAATTATGTGTTACTGGAACTCGGGCAGCCGATGCACGGTTTCGACCTGGAGCGGATCGAACAGCGGATCCGGGTACGCCTGGCCCGTGCCGGAGAGCGTCTGATCCTGATCGGTGGCCGTGAGATAGCACTGCAGGAAGGCACTCTGGTGATCGCCGATGAAACAAGGCCCATCGCCCTGGCCGGCATCATGGGTGGCGAGGAGAGCGCGGTCAATGACGCCACCCGGCATGTCCTGCTCGAAAGCGCCTTTTTTGCGCCGACCGCGATCAGCGGCAAGGCGCGGAGCTATGGATTGCACACCGATTCCTCACACCGTTTCGAGCGGGGGGTCGATCCTCAGCTCCAGGTCACTGCACTGGAGCGTGCCTCGGAACTGCTGGTGTCGATTGCCGGCGGCGATCTCGGACCCGTGGTCGCGACGGCCCATGAAAGCAAAATCGAAACTCGTCCGGTGATACGGCTGCGGG
>JARRNW010000087.1:0-9935 GCA_037384565.1 Candidatus Thiodiazotropha sp. | reverse complement strand
TCAAGGTAATGATGAAGAACGCCAGACCAAAACTAACTGACATGATCACAAACATGGGCGCCATGATAGCGGCGTCATAGGCTTCGCGAGCCACCAGGAAACCGAAGATGGAACCGGTACCGGTGGTCAGGGCAATACGCCAGAAAAATGCCGCGAAACCCACGGTACGGTTGTACTGGTTAACCGTCCGATCCATCATGGTCCACAGATACACACCGACGATCGCGAAGAAGCCGCTATACAGGATGACGTTCCAGGCGAATATCGATTTGAAGTTGTACTGGGTCATCGCGACGATGAGACGATCCGGGCGTCCCAGATCAAGTACGAGCACCATCAGACCACCGGCCAACAGACCGATCGCCAGTAGCCCTGAGTAGCGACCCAGGGGCTTGTACATTGGGCCACCAAACACGGAACCGATGGAAGCGACGTTCAAGGCTCCGGAAGCCGCAACGATCAGGAAGATCGCGAACACGTGGGGAAGCCCCCAGACTACCTGATTGGTCATGCCGGTCACCCAGTGACCGTTGTGTTCCATGTAGAATGCCGCGCCCAAGCCTATGGCGATAAATGTGCCCAACAGAGCCAGCCCAGCCCAGAAACGCTTAGGCGTGCCACAGTAGAGCTCACGGTAATACATCTTACTCATCTGAATCCAAGCTCCCCTCAGGTCACAGGTTGAGATAACGCACGCCGGTATTCAACTCGAGGTCGGCCCGGATCTGCACTGAGTTGCTGGTTTTAAGAACCTTGCTGATTTCGCTGTTGGGATCATTTAGATCACCAAACAGGATCGCCGCATGTCCCTCTTTTTCACAGGCCTCCTGGCAAGCAGTCTGCCTCAGGCCAGCATCGATACGAGTTACGCAGAGATTACAAGATTCTACACAGCCCTTGCCTCGCGGCTGATTCACCGATTGATCGGTCAAAGCCTCGTGGACGAAAGAACGAGCCTTGTAGGGACACGCCATCATGCAGTAACGGCAACCGATACAGCGATGACGGTCAACCAGCACGATACCGTCTTCACGCTTAAAGGAGGCTGCGGTCGGACACACGTCCACACAGGGTGGAAACTCGCAATGCTGGCACATCATGACCAGGCGATTTTCATGTTGTGTCTGCTTATCCCTGAGTTTGATCGGGCGAATCCAAACCGCGTCGGTTTCCGGTCTACCCGTGCTTTTTAAACCATTTTCTGTGTTACAGGCATCGACGCAGGCACTGCACCCATCCGCGCACTTGTTGGAATCGATCAACATGCCCCAGCGGTTTTTACTGGAAGCAGGCGGGGTTTCCGCCGCGGCATTCGCCGCATGCAGAAACACACCCGGGGCAACAGTCAAGGCTCCGGTCGCGGCAATCGTCGCACCAATAAACAGACGGCGGTCTTTATTCGGCTGGTCATTCATATTGCTCATGATCAGTCTCTCTGTCGGCCAGTTGTCTGACTCATTGTCGGGTTGTGGAAAGAATCCGCAGGGTGATAGCCAAGCTTACCCTCCTTGGCGCCGGGTTCCGGTGTCGTACGGTGACACTGAAAACACGGCGGGCTCACAGCAACGTAACCATGACAAACCTGACAGAATTCACCTTCATCGGTGACCGGTACAGCCTGACCATTGTCATCGTGAGAGGCGTGGCAATCGATACACTCAACCAAACTGTATTTGGTGTTGCGAATACCTTCACGCACGGTTTCGTCACGTTCGTGTTTAAGATAGTCCATGTGGTTGCGTCGCATTTCCGCGGTGGGCGCTACACAACTCGACAGCTTGGCTGCCTTGGAACTCTTGGTTACGAGGGCACTCTCACCGAAGGCCTGCATCACGGGAAACAGTATTCCCGCGCAGACCAAAATGAGAAGCCGTTTGCTGATGAGAGAACTTCGCATCTCAGCTCCTATTCACCTAACCCCATCTGGATATATCCGGTCGGACAGACATCTGTGCAGACATGGCATCCGATACAACGGGTATAGTCGGTATCCACATAACGTCCGGTTGTGGACTCATTACGTTTGACACGGAAAACCGCATCCTGAGGACAGAACACCACACAGTTGTCACATTCGAAGCACATGCCACAGCTCATGCAACGTTTCGCTTCAGCCTGTGCCTGTTCCTTGTCCAGACCGTTCATACGTTCTTTGAAGTGATGCAGCACTTCGTCCGCCGTGGGCACATCTTCCGAGCGCAGAATTCTCGGCGTGAAACCGAAGTGTCCCAGGAACAGCTCGTCGGCCGATATGATCTCCTGATGGGAACGGTCCTCATAGTTGTGAACCGCGAACTTCGCCGAATTGGTACCACGCATATCCCCAACGGATTTATCGAAAGCCTCGGGCTCCATGTTCGTTTCTTTCAGCTTATCCAGCAGATCGAAGTGGTGTACATCAACCTTGGGGCGTTTCGCCAGCTCCTTTTTGTTCAGGAATGTATCGATGCTCTCACAAGCGATCGCAGCCTGACCAATCGCGGTGGTCAACAGGTGAGGCCGGACAATGTCACCGGCCACGAAGTGCCCCTCTTTACCGGGTACCTGATAGAACTTGTCCGCGTCGATCTGATTACGTTCGTTGGCCATGTTCTCAAGGCCTTCCATATCGGCGCTTTGACCGATAGCAGAGACGATGAGATCGGCTTCGAGTACACGTTCAGTACCTTCTACCGGTACCGGCTTCATGCCATCCATGGTGCAATCACAGACTTTCAGTCCCGTTGCACGCCCATCAGCACCTACGATCACTTCCAGTGGCATTACGCCATCGAGAATGGTGCAACCCTCTTGCAGGGCGTCGTCGATCTCGTGTTGGGCGGCAAACATTTTGTCCCGTTTGAACAGGGAGGTCAGAGTGGCATCGCTTGCCTGAGCGGAACCCGACAATGCCTCATCCTGATTCATGGAGATGTCGAGGACCACATCTTCCGGGTTGCCGGCAGTGTCGTTGGATCCCAGACGGCGAGCCACGGAGATCACGTCGATGGAGGTGTCGCCACCACCGATACACACGACTTTCTTACCGGTCACTTTCATACGGCCTTCATTGAAGGCCTTGAGGAAAGCCACACCGGAAACACAGTTTGGGGTGCCACTCCATCCGTCAACCGGGAGATCACGACCGTTCTGACAGCCGAGCGCCCACAGGATGGCATCGTACTCTTTCTCGATGTCGGCAACCGGCACATCCACACCGACTTTGACGCCAGTACGGGTTTCAACGCCCATCTCCAGAATGCGGTCGATTTCTGATTTCAGTTTGTCCCGCGGGATACGGTAGTTCGGGATGCCGTAGCGCATCATGCCACCGAGTTCCGGATCCTTTTCGAAGACTGTCACGCCATGGCCTAGTTTGCGTAACTGAAAAGCAGCCGCCATGCCGGCGGGGCCACCACCGATGACCGCAATCTTCTTACCGGTGTCCGCGCCAGGGGTGAATTTGAATCCACGCTCGATAGCGGTATCGCCGATATACTGCTCCACGGAGTTGATACCGACGAAGTCTTCGACTTCGTTACGGTTACAGCCATCCTGACAAGGTGCCGGGCAGACACGACCCATCATGGACGGAAAGGGATTGGAGGAGGCAGCGCGTTCAAACGCATACTGTTCCCAATCCATACCTTCGGTGGGTTTCTCCTGCTCGCGCACGATCGCCAACCAACCGCGGATGTCGTGACCTGAAGGGCAGCTACCCTGACACGGAGGGGTGCGGTTGATGTAAGTGGGGCATTTATAGGAGGTGTCTTCACGGAAGATCTTATCACCCCAGCTATCCCACTCGTTATCGCCCTCCTCAAAGCGGCGCCAGGTTATCTTTTTCATCTCTTCACTAGGAGTTGCCATTTTCAGTCTCCTCAAGGAACTTGTCTTGGTCGTGCCCTACCGTGGGTAGGAGTCGTTGTTTACGCTAGTCTTCGAATACTATTCGTCGTCATCATCTTCACCATACCCGGGGGCTTCCTCGGGTGGGGTCTTACGGTTCAACACGATGGCGTTACTGACCAACTGATGAACACTGACGATCTGAAACATATCCATCCCATAATAGGGGAATACCTTAGTGAACTGGCTTTTGCAGATCGCGCAGATCGCAGCCAGATGGGTGACACCCTTCTCTTCCATAACATTCTTGAAGGCGGTCATACGAGGCTTCGCGCCTTTCACCCGCACTTCCATCAGGTCATCAGTGAGCAGACCGCCACCACCACCGCAACAGAAGGTACGTTCGTGGATGGTATCCCACTCCATGTCGTGGTAGTTGTTCACCACGGCTTTTATAACCTTACGTGGAATTTCAAACTGCCCACCGGGCTTGTTGCCCATTCGGGAAGCACGTGCCACATTGCAGGAGTCATGGAAGGTGATCGACATATCGTCGTTTTGCGACTTGTCGAATTCCAGATCTCCCTTTTCGATGTGACTCAGGGTGAACTCACAAATGTGCTGTGGCACGGGATAGTTCGGATCGAGAAAATCGAACGGACCCGCCAGGGTGTTCAAAAAGCTGTAAGCAATACGCCAGGCATGCCCGCACTCGCCGAAGACGATGCGCTTAACACCCAGGTCAAGCGCTGCCTCACGAATCCGCAGGGAGACACGGCGCATGTTCTCATAGCTGCCGATGAACATGCCGAAATTACCGGCCTCGGACGCATGGCTGCTCATGGTCCAGCTGACTCCGAGCTCATGAAACACCTTGCCGTAACCGATCAACCCGTCAACGTGAGGTTCCGCGAAAAAGTCCGCAGAGGGGGTAACCAGGAGGATATCAGCACCCTTTACGTCGAGGGGATATTTAACCGCCACTTCCGTATCGTCATAGACATCCTCCTCGAGTCCTTCTAGGGTGTCTTTGATCGCCGGTCCAGGCAGACCGAGGTTGTTACCGATTTTGAAGACTTTGCCGATGATTTCGTTACAGTACTTCTGGCCGACACCTATGGCGTCCAGGATCTCCCTGGCAGCCATTGAGATTTCCGCCGTATCGATGCCATAGGGACAGAACACCGAGCAGCGACGACACTGAGAGCATTGATGAAAGTAGCTGTACCACTCATCAACGACCTCATCGGTGAGATCTACGGCGCCTACCAACTTGGGAAAATACTTCCCAGCAAAGGTAAAATAACGTCGATAGACCTTCCTCAGCAGATCCTGACGCCCCACGGGCATATTTTTAGGATCTTGAGTACCCAGAAAGTAGTGGCATTTATCGGTACAGGAACCACACTTCACACAGGCATCCATGAATACCTGAAACGAGCGATAGCGACTCAGGAGATCTCCCATCTTATCGATGGCGACCTCTTTCCAGTTATCGACCTTTTCTCCCGGAAAACCCAGATCAGCCTGGTGGTCCGGCTTCGCAACGAAGCACGTAACATGCTTCATGGTGTCTTCTACGACTTTCGGAACCTCGATGTATTCGGTCAGTTCCGGTGTTTCAAATTCAGCACCAGCCATTTGTAACCCTCATCGGCCAAGCGTGGATTTCAGGATTCTTCGAACTTTCTGGCCCAATCGGCCAGGTGGCGTTTTTCACGCGAATTGTCCACCTGGTTGCGTGTTGGGCTGAAGAATACCCCCGGGATATGCAGCAGTTTGCTGAAAGGCAGAAGTATCATCAGCACGGCCACCAGACTTAAGTGAACAAGCAGTATGGGATCCATCGGAAGTTGCGCGCCACTGAATGTCCACAGGCCTGTGAAAAAGTGTTTTACAGACACCACGTCGGTGTGAACGACAAACGTCATCATTGCGCCACTCATCCCAATGAAGATCAGGATCAGCAACCACAGATAGTCGGAAGGCGACGAAATGTAGCGGACACGATCAACAAAGAAACGCCGGGCCAGCAATCCGAGCAGGCCGAAGACCATGGCGAAAGCTGCATACTTACCGAAAGGCTGGATCAATTCGATCGGCAGCCATACAGGGTTTATGAAATACCGGAGATGGCGCAAAAGGACCAGGAGCAGGCCCATGTGGAACATCCAGGCAAATATCCAGGTCCACTTGGTGCTTTTGAAGAGGCTCTCAAAGAAAACCACTTCACGAAACATACGCAACACAACTCCAGACTGCGTAACGGGAGCCGGCGTTGTAGGAATCTTTAGTGGTGCAGGCACTTTGGCATATTGAATGATCTTTCTTGCCAAACCCACTACCAGGACGATGGTCGCTACGATAAACAGCAACGCGTAGACAGATGACATGTTCCTGCGTTCCTCTATGAATGATCAGATCACGGGCGGGTGGTGAAACCACCACCCACCGCGCGCTTTGGGTCGCTTAGATACAACCGGTCGGCTTCGGCAGACCGGCAAAACGACAAGCCTGCTTACCAGGACCATAAGGGAACAAAGCATACAGGTACTTGGAGTTACCTTTATCTTTACCCAGTTTTTTACCGACGGCTTTGGTCAGGACGCGGACTGCGGGTGCAATCTGGTACTCTTCATAGTACTCACGCAGGAAGTTGATGATCTCCCAATGCTCATCGGTCAGAGGCAGGTCGTCTTCCTTTGCCATCACTTCGGCAACGGCAGGCTCCCAGTCGCCCAGATTAACCAGGTAACCCTCTTCATCGGTTTCAAAGGTTTTACCATTTGCTTCGATTGCCATATCTATTCTCCAGATAATGTTTCAGTTGTTCAGTGAACCAATCAGACCCAGGCCTGTACTTTGTCGTTCGTCGCAGCGAGATCGACAAATTTGGCGTAATCCGCGACTTCGACTCCATCGAGCAACTTGTCTTCGGAAATACCACGTGCTTTCAGGTCGGGACCTAATACGTAGAATTTGACACCACCCATTGCGGTAACTTTGTCCGCGATGGAAGTGCCCTTGACCGCACCATAGATGCCATCTTCATAAAGGAGTACGGCACTGCCGTCTTTGGCATGAGCCAGACAACTCTCCAGAGAAGACTTCTCAAAAGGCGACTTATTGACTGTGTGTAGGGTAGCCATTCTCAATATACTCCGACTTAGAAACTGAATAAGACGTCCTGCTCATCCATGATGTCCGCCAGTTCGGCGCGGCTCACCACGGTGATGGAGTCTTTTTCAGCCCAATCATCATCTTCGTCTTCATAGGTCAAAGGCATCAGATCATCGATGCTCAGACCACGCTCTTCGAGAGACTCTTTCTCAACGAAGAGTTTGGTTACATCATAATCACCAAGCGCCTGATAGGTCGGGGAGAAATTTTTCATGTCCACCCCGGAAGTATCCTGCCCTTTGACCAGCTGATAGACGCCGTCATCAAGAAAGGCCAGGTGGACATCCTGGTCGAATGCAGCACCGATCAACACGACTTCGAGAGACTCCCAGGCATAGATGGTGCCATAGGGAGCGCGACGGTTGACGTACATGAATTTTTTAATCTGCTCAGACATGTTCAACCCCCATTAATCGCCGAAAACCACGAGCCGTTCGGACTGGATACCCGCCTCAATCAACTGACCGAGACCGGAGATACGGAATCCGTCAGCGATATTCTCAGCGCTCTTACCGTTACGCTGCATCTCGCCTTCATCGACGATACCGCGACGCTGTGCGGCAGCCACACAGACCACCAGATCGAGGTCGTGCTTCTTCGCCAACTCCGACCAGCGATTGACGATATTCCGATCGTCCTGGGGAGGAGTTGTGAGATTGGTACCGTTGTTCACGCCATCGTGATAGAAGAAAACGCGCATGATTTCATGCCCTGCTTCCAACGCAGCCTTTGTGAACTGGTATGCTGAGTCCGTAGCCTGGTGCTGGTATGGACCCTCGTTTACCTGAATCGCAAATTTCATCAGTTTGACCTTCCTGTTAGCTTCACTCTGCCATGAACCACCGCTTAGAAGCGGATGTGTGCAGAGGCATTCAGGTTGTTGCGGCTACCACGCCAGTTGTCGATGTGGTACTTGGTGAACGGCAGACCGGTCTTTTCGAAGAACTTCGGCCAACCGATACGCTCAGCCCACTCACCAATACGTTCCCAGTCCTTCGCGTCTGCTTTATAGGCGCTCAGAATCTGTTTGACGACGGTGGAGACTTCCGGCCATCGGGGAGGGTTGTTGGGTACGCCAGCCGCTACCAACTTGTGCAGGGACGGCTTGGAACGGGCATTGGAGTTCTTGCCACCCACCCAGATTGCGAACTTGGAGTGCTCGGGATCATTGATCTGCATGGGCGGACAGGGCGGAAAACAGGCGCCGCAGCAGATACATTTTTTCTCGTCAACTTCCAGGGAGGGCTTGCCATTGACCATCGCGGGGCGAATCGCGGCGACCGGGCAGCGCGCCACAACGGAGGGACGCTCACACACATTAGCAACCTGACTATGGTCGATTTTCGGCGGCTTGGTGTGTTGGATATTGATCGCGATATCACCCTGACCACCACAGTTGATCTGGCAGCAGGAGGTGGTGATGCGAACCCGGTTCGGCATCTCTTCCTTGGTGAACTCATCGTAGAGTTCATCCATCAGGGCCTTGACGGCGCCGGATGCATCAGTACCCGGAATATCGCAATGCAACCAGCCCTGGGTGTGGGAAATCATGGAAACCGAGTTACCGGTACCACCGATCGGGAAACCCTCGGACTGCAGTTTGTCGATCAGGGGCTGAACCTTGGATTCATCGCTGACCATGAACTCGATATTGGAACGGATGGTAAAACGAATGTAGCCTTCGGCGAATTCGTCGGCAATGTCCATCAGTTTGCGGATGGTGTAGAGATCCATCTGACGCTGGGTACCGGCACGTACCGTCCAGATGTCGTCGCCGCTCTTGGCAACGTGATGCAGAACGCCCGGACGAGGACGCTCATGCCAGGCCCATTGGCCATAGTTCTTCTTCAGGACGGGATGCAAGTAGGGCTCCATCTCTGGAACGCCACTCTCAATCGGCATACGAGGCTCCGACATACCTACCTCCAAAAAAATAGGGTAATTGATTCGTTGCAAGGGGCAGCCGAGCGTACCCGGCGCCCCTCTTTCAACCTGCTGTCATGCAGCAGAAAGTGATTGATTAGGCTTGACGTTCAGCCCACTTGGCCGCTTCCTCGTCCCAGCCGTCGGTACGGACATAGGGATTGGTACGCGGGCGCTCGATCATGTTCGGATCGATTTCGAGGCCGACGCCTTCCAGGAAGTTGACCAGACCGATACGCTCGATCATCTCACCGGTACGCTCATGCTCCAGTGCGTTCTCGGCGAAGAAGTCCAGGATCTCGGTAGCCAGTTCGCCGAGGGTTTCGAAGTCTTCGTCCGTCTCGAGCTTCATGAAAGGTACGATGACCGTACCCAGCAAGTCGCCGATCTTCAGCGTACGCTTACCGCCGCAGAGCAGGGTCACGCCTTTGTCATCTCCAGGAGCGAGGGCTTTGGTCATGACGTTGATGCAGTGCATGCAACGTACGCAGGAGGGATTATCCACCGCCAGGGTGTCATCGTCGTTGAGGGACAGGGCCTGGGTCGGGCAACGGGTGATGACATTGTCAATCACATATTTACGGCCGCGGGCTTCGACGAATTTCTTGACCTCTTCCTGATCGACTTTCATATCATCGCGCCAGGTGCCGATGGTCGCCAGATCAGCGCGCTGTACGGAGTTCATGCAGTCGTTCGGACAACCGGAGACTTTATACTTGAACTTGTAAGGCAGCGCTGGACGATGCATGTCGTCGAGGGCGTTGTTGACCAGCATGCGCATGGTGCGACCTTCGTCGAAACAGGAGTTTTCGCAGCGCGCGGCGCCCACACAGGACATGCCGGTACGCACAGCAGGGCCTGCGCCACCAAGGTCAAAACCCATCTCGTTGATTTCGTCGAAGGCGGGCTGGACGTTGTCGGTGGTGCAACCCTGGAACATGATGTCGCCGGACTGGCCATGGAAAGCAATCAGGCCGGAACCGTATTTTTCCCAGATGTCACAG
>JARRNW010000086.1:0-11029 GCA_037384565.1 Candidatus Thiodiazotropha sp. | reverse complement strand
GGCTGATCGACGCCCACAGCCATTTCGACGATGCTTCGTTCGACTTGGACCGGGAGCAGGCGCTGCAACGCGCCTATGAATCGGGGGTACGCGAACAGGTGATTCCCGGGGTCATCGCCGCCGGGTGCCCAAGGATCCGCGACAATACCCTATGGTGCTATCCAGATGAGCGGTGCATGCTACACAGTTTAACCTGCATTGACTGCAGGCGCAGCGATTGATCGATAAGGGGTTTTACTCCAGCATCAGTGATCCGTGTGTCCAATATTTAACGGGTATCCTGTGTAGTAGTGTCAGACTTGATCTGGCAGACACGCCATCAAAACCGGTAACTGTCAGATCATGTTGCGACTACTTCAATGCAAGCGCCTTGCCATTTGCTTCAAAAAATGGCCGGTGGATGTGCTCTAGCTAGACAAGCCTTGTTTACGTATGACCAAATCCAATGCTGCTTTTGCATTTTCAACACCTCCCTCATACGCTTTCTTCAGCCATTTCTCAGCATTATCTAGATCCACATCTATTCCTTCACCGTCAGCGTACATTAATCCAAGATTATACTGTGCTTGAGATACTCCTTGATTTGCAGCTTTTTCATACAATTGTCTAGCTAGACTTAAATTTTTGTTGACACCAATACCAACATAGTAAAACCATCCAAGATTAAGTTGCCCCCAAGAGTCTCCTTGTTCTGCAGCAAGCCTGTACCATGAAACTGCCATTACATCATCCTTCTCAACACCGTTTCCCTTCGAATACATATATCCTAGTTTAGTTTGCGACCAATTATGTCCATTATTTGCAGCGGCACGATAGAGATCTATGGCTTTATTAATGTCCCGATCGACTCCAAGTCCATGTTCATACATCCTACCAAGATTCGACTGAGATACAGCAAGGCCATGTGACGCTGCTTTTTTATAATAATTCACAGCCTTACTATAATCTTTCTGCAAACCGAGTCCTTCTTCATACAATAATCCAAGGTTGTTTTGAGCCTCAGGTAAACCGAGCATTGATAATATACGAAGGATACGAGATTCGAATTTAACCACAACTTTCTATCTTCCAACATTCTTTTCTGCACTTCGCAACCAACCAAAGAAATTCAACACAAATAACAGAAAAGCAAAAAACAAAGAAAAAACCCATCCTCGTAAAACAAAAAAAGGGAAAAACAATGAAACAACAATCGAATCCATTACCTTTAGATTATGAATTTCTCTAACATAGCTCACATCAATAACAACGGCAAATATGTATGCAAAAACCGTCGGGATATAACCAACAACTAGAGAAACAATCAATATTTTCCAAAAATCATAATATTTGATCAGGCCCTGTAATATCAGAACCAAGCCAAATACAAAAACACACCAACATATCAAATAGATACAATCATATTCACCTAATCGGCGTGACAATTCACCACCAAAGATCAAAACAACTGCGAACATGGATACGGCCGCAACTAACAAAACTTTAACCACACATGACATTCGATAACTAGTGAAGACCATTTAACGCATTTCCCAATCCATTTGGCGTCCAGTATGTTCCTAGACCATCGAATGGCCCAACACCATTAGAGTACTACTCACATCTACAGCACAAAAACCAGGCACATTAATACCACCGTTAGATATCCTTTCCTTTATAATTGTTTCTTCAAACGAAGTCGTTGGAAACGTGTACACCTGAATGGCCGAACCGTCTCTCTGGTCTTCATGCACCCTCTGGCCATCACACCCCGGCTTGCTGAACCCGCGAGTATTTCCGCGATCACGGTGATCACGATCTTCATGTGACGGTGTCTGGCAATGAGTATCGGCAATGATGACTTGACTCTGCAATCCGCCATCAAAATCGTAGGAGGAGAGGGTTCGATCACCATAGACCCAGAGCACGTCATGAACCTGGTCAACCGCCACGGCCTGAGTATCGCCCGTATGCATGATTTCAAGCAGTACGGATCCGTCCACTGTGGCCACTTTAATGACCCCCGAAGACTCGGCAACCCAGAGCGCATTGCCCACATCGTCAGCAGACACGCCGGTTGACCAGAGCAAGCCAAGAAGAATCAGCGTATTGGAAAAAAATTCGACAGAACGTCTGATAAAGCGTCCTTGCATTTGAGTGGTCTCCATGAATCAACAGTATTTGCAATTCCAGTTCGTGAATTGCATAGCTCAGGATTCAATCAAGCCGAGCAAACGACGTCAACGTGACAGCGATATCTCAGGACTTTAGCTCCTCATTGTTCATATAATGTAACAACAAACACCTGCCAAATAGACTTGGTAAGTTGTTGGAACTCTACCCAGACACTACGATCCGGTAGCGCATATCAATCGCAAACAATGGGGGTTCGGGATGGCATTTCACCCGAGGCTGATCGACGCCCACAGCCATTTCGACGATGCTTCGTTCGACTTGGACCGGGAGCAGGCGCTGCAACGCGCCCATGAATCGGGGGTACGCGAACAGGTGATTCCCGGGGTCATTGCCGCCGGGTGGCCGAGGATTCGCGACCTGTGTCGGAACTATCCCGGGCTCTACCCGGGCTATGGCCTGCATCCTATGTATCTGGCCGATCACCGGGAAGCCCATCTCGAGGAACTGCAGCAGTGGATCGAACGGGAACAACCGGTGGCGATCGGGGAGTGTGGTCTGGATTTCTATATCCCCGATCCCCAGCCCGAACGCCAGCAGTTCTATTTCGAGGGCCAGCTGCGCCTGGCGCGGCAGTACGACCTTCCCCTGGTCATTCATGCCCGGCGCTCCGTGGAAGAGGTTATCAACACCCTACGGCGCTACCCGGGGGTGCGGGGCATGCTGCACAGCTTTTCCGGCAGCGAACAACAGGCGCTGCGGTTGATCGATCTGGGGTTTTACCTGAGCTTCGGCGGACCGATCACCTATCCCCGGGCCCAGCGTCTGCACCGGTTGGTGCAGGGTCTGCCCCTGGAATATCTGATGCTGGAGACCGACTCCCCGGACCAGCCCAACTGCACCCACCGGGGAGAGCGAAACGAACCGGCTCTTCTGATTGAAGTCCTCGAACAGATAAGCCAGCTGCGGGGCGAATCCCGGGAGGTTATCGCCGAACAGACACGCCTCAATACCTACCGGCTGTTCGGCCTCGAACCACCTGGATCCCGGCATACGCCGGGATGACGTGTTTTTTCACCTTTCGATCTAACTCCGCCCGGTAATATTCCCGAATTTCATCAAACAGGCATGACTCCGGCCCGGTCCCCCGTTATCATGGGCCGGTTTTTTTAAACAGGAGTAAAACCATGTCGAAAAAAGGGATCCTTGTTACCGGTGGCGCCGGATACATCGGCAGCCACACGGCTCGTCAACTGGGTGAAGCGGGCGAACGCCTGGTCACCCTGGACAACCTCTCCACAGGATTCCGAGACGCGGTGCTCTACGGCGAACTGGTGGTTGGAGACACGGGGGACCGGGAACTGGTCAGCCGCATCCTCAAAGAGCACGATGTGGATACGGTGATGCACTTTGCCGCCCACACCATCGTTCCGGAATCGGTGGAAAAACCTCTGAAATACTATGCCAACAACACCTGCAACACCCGCAATCTGCTGCAGTGCTGCGCCGAGGCCGGGGTCAAACATTTCGTATTCTCCTCAACCGCGGCGGTCTATGGTGTCCCGGACTCTCGTATCACCTACGAAGACGCCCCCACCCAACCCATCAACCCCTACGGCACCTCCAAGCTGATGTCGGAAATGATGCTGCGGGACCTGGCCTTCTCCAGCGACCTGCGCTACATCGCCCTGCGCTACTTCAATGTCGCGGGTAGCGATCTCGAGGGGCGCATCGGTCAATCCACCCCCAAGGCCACCCTGCTGACCAAGGTAGCCTGTGAAGCGGCGGTGGGCAAACGGGATGCGGTCTATATCTTCGGCACCGACTATCCGACTCCGGACGGTACCGGGGTGCGGGACTACATCCATGTGGAAGATCTCGCCGACGCCCATGTCAAAGCCCTGGACTACCTGCGCCGGGGCGGCGAGTCCGATACTCTGAACTGCGGCTACGGACACGGCTACTCGGTGCGCGAACTGCTCAAATCCGTGGAGGAAGCCAACGGCGCACCCTTGAAGATCATCGAGGCGGAACGCCGGGCGGGTGACCCCCCGGAGCTGGTAGCTGGCGCAAAGCGGGTTCGCGAGGTACTCGGCTGGACCCCCCACTACGACAATCTGGCCACTATCGCCAGTTCTTCCCTGGCCTGGGAGAAGAAACAACTCGAGAACCCCTGGAAGAACTGAGCACATGGATCTGTTGCAAATCATCATCCTGGCGGCGCTCCAGGGCCTAACCGAGTTCCTGCCGATCTCCAGTTCCGCGCACCTGATCCTGGCCCCCCAGGTCACCGGTTACGCGGATCAGGGACTGGCCTTCGATGTGGCTGTCCATGTGGGCACCCTGGCGGCGGTCATCGGCTATTTCCGCCATGAGGTGATCCATATCGGCGGGGACTTTTTCCGCTCCTGGGTCAACCCGGCGGCCCGCTCCCGGGAGTCCCGGCTGGGCTGGATGATCGTCCTGGCGACCATTCCGGTAGGTGTGTTCGGTCTGTTGATGAAATCCCTGGTGGAAACCGACCTGCGTGCCCCCCTGGTGATTGTCTTCACCACCATCGGCTTCGGTGTCCTGCTGCTGCTCGCGGACCTGATGGGCAAACGCCAGCGGGACGAATACTCACTGAACTGGGTGCAGGCCCTGGTGATTGGCGTATTCCAGGCCATGGCCATCATTCCCGGCACCTCACGCTCGGGCTCCACCATGACCGCGGGATTGCTGCTCGGTCTGACCCGGGAGGCCGCCTCCCGCTTCTCATTCCTGATATCCATCCCCACGATCGTGCTGTCGGGGGGCTTGTTGGGACTGGAACTACTCGAAAGTGAAACCCCCGTGGACTGGCTATCCATCGGGCTGGGGATCGGTCTGGCGTTCATCACCGCCTATCTGTGCATTCATTTTTTCCTGCGGTTCATCGAGAGCATCGGTATGTGGCCCTTCGTCATCTACCGTTTTCTGCTTGGGGGGCTAATCTGGATCTACCTGGTGTAGGGTGCCATAGCGATTTGTGAAATCAGAGGCCCAAACATGAAACAAACCATGGAGAAGCAACCAGGATTGCGCTAGGCTAAGCCTAACTTATCAGCAAGTCTTGCGGTATAAATCAAATTCAGCCAGCATACAAACCGATACAATCAACGCCTTGACTCTATTAAACACGGAATGGGATAGTTTTGGCAGACACCGAACTCCCTGACTGACCAAGGAAGGAGGAATCCAAACATGTTCAAAAATATCATCAAACTCACAGCCACTGTCCTATTCACCCTGAGTATCGCCGCATGCCTCAGTGGTGGCGGTGACGACGTCAAGGTCAAGACCTTCAAGATCAACGGCTCAACCTCGGAACTCGAAGAGGGCCGGGTGGTAATCGATTCGAACATCGACAGCGGTAAGTTTGAACTGGTATGGGAGGTTGATGACGATAATGCCAACAGCTATGGCGCTTGGTTTTATCTGAGCGTCGATGACAATCTTTCCAGGAACAAGGACATCGATTTTTACTATGCGTACTGCGGCGAAACCGGCCGTTGCGATCACGACGACGACAACGACGAGGATTGCTGGTTCGATAACAACCTGGAATTGGTCTGTGAGGACGATGACGATCCCACGACCGACGTCGATGACCTGATCGACAGTCTGCCTGAAGACCTCTACATCATCATCGAGGCCTGCAACGACGCGGATTGCGACACCGAAGCTGTACCGGTGAGGTTACGCTGATCCCTCATACTGGAGCCGGCTCTGCCGGCTCCGGGCGTTTAAAGTGAAACATCCCGCGCCCATTAACGATAGACTCCAGGCTACACCTTCTCTGCCCAGCACGTTGCATCATCCTGAATCCGTGAGTTCATGACGGCATATAACGCTTGCGCTTACTCTCCTTGACCCGCTCCAACGCCACCAGAATCATCCCATCGGCACAGCCCGCGAAATCGGGGTCAACGCCGAAATCGAGAAAGCTCACCCCTCCCGGCTCACACAGATCCGTGTATTGCTTGTAGAGGGTTGGAACGGTCAAATCGAATTGAGCCAACTGGTTTTTCAACTCCTGCAGATCCGCCTCGTAGTCGTCACCGCGAAACACCTGCCCGAGTTCATCCCAGGTCGCCCGGCTGGTCCGGTAGGGATTGCGTGCCGCGCCCAGAAACTGTGCCGGAGGGAAATAGCGCAGGTAGAAATCCACCATCAGGTCCCGGGCCGGCTTCGGATAACGGGCACTGATACTCACAGGACCGAACATATAGCGTATCTCCGGATGGTGCCTCAGATAGGCACCCAATCCCTGCCACAGGTAATCCAGCGCCCTTGAACCCCAGTAACGGGGTTGCACAAAACTGCGTCCCAATTCGATGGCGTGATGGGCATAACGGTCGAAGGCATCATCGAATTTGAACAGACTGTGGGTGTACAACCCTTCCCGGCCCTGCTGCTCGAGTATCCCACGCACCTCACCGATCCGGTAGGACCCCACCATCTCCAGTTCACGCTCATCCCAAAGCACCAGATGACGATAGTGCAAGTCGTATTTGTCCGTATCCCTTCGCTTGCCGGTGCCCTCGCCCACCTTGCGAAAACTGATCTCCCGCAGCCGCCCGATCTCTCGCATGAAAGCGCTGCCCGGCTCCCAATCCATCAGCAGGACCCGCTTGCCGTCACGGGTCTCACCCAATGCCTCGCCCTTACTCAGTTCCTTTTTCAGTGCCTGGCGGGATTCCGGATGGGCAATGCTTTTTTCGGTGGTGAACACTCCGGACTTGCGCTGGGAGATCCGATAGAGATGCTTGCGCACCATCTTCACCCGGGACTTGAGGCGGATACCGTCCATGTTCAGATGATCGAAAGGGATCAGTTCACCGACCCGGAAGGCGATGGTATTGGAGCGTTGCATGAACATCTCCTGCACCAGCAGGAGCGCCGCAATCGGTTTATAGAGCATCGAGACTCCGTAGAACAAGGGAGAGTTCCGGGCATCGATATAGATCGGCAGGAGGGGTGAGCTGGTGCGACGCGCGAACTGCATGAAACCACTCTTCCAACGGGTATCCCGGACCCCGTTGGGCCTCAGGCGTGAAACCTCACCCGCCGGAAAAATGATCACCAGTTCCTCCCGTTCCAGAGCTGTGTGGATCCGTTTGACCCCACGTCGATTCGATCCTCCACCCAAGTTGTCCACCGGTAACAGAAGATCTCCCATGGGTTCTATGGCGGATAGCAGGTCTGTGGCCACCACCCGAATGTCTCGACGCACCCGGCTGATCATCTGGATCAGGCACAGGGCATCGAGCGCTCCCAGGGGATGATTCGCCACCACGATGACCCGGCCGCTGGAGGGGATGTTCTCCAGATCTTTGTTCGAAACCAGATAGTCGAGATCGAAGTAATCGAGAACCTTCTCGATCAGATCGAATCCCCTGAGGGACTGGTGTTCCTGCAGAAAACGGTTGACCTCCCGTTCCCGGAACAACATACGCAGGACCTTCAGCATCGGACGGGTCAGGAGACCCGGTTGCTTTTCGAAAAAGCCCGGGAATCGATCGGTCAAGACCTGTTCTACGTTCAACAAGACAGTGCTCCACGGATGAAATCAGCAGGAGCATACGGACCGATCATGACAACGAGTTTGCCAAGATATGAGTTTTGCGTGTCCGGATTGTGACCGATCGATGAAACGGTCAAACGGAACACAATATCTTCCCGGAGTGTGGGACCGGGCTTACTTCCCAATGCCCGGATATGCGATAATTCGCGTTTTTCTCACCAAGCCCGGGCACCCTTTGTTCGGTCCGGAACCCAAGCCTGCAAGTCGAAGCCTCTATGAACAACACCCCGCGTAAGATCCTGATCACCAGCGCCCTGCCCTATGCCAACGGACCGATCCACATCGGCCACCTGGTGGAGTACATCCAGACTGACATCTGGTCCCGTTTCCAGAAGATGCGCGGTCATCAGTGTCTCTATGTCTGCGCCGATGATGCCCACGGCACACCGATCATGCTGCGCGCCCGCCAGGAGGGCATCGCGCCGGAGACTCTGATCGCCCGGGTCGCCGAGGAACACCAGGCCGATTTTGCTGACTTCCGCATCGGTTTCGACAACTACCACTCCACCCATTCGCCGGAGAATCAGGTCTGCGCCAACACCATCTATGAGCGCAACCGGGACGGCGGGCACATCGCCAAGCGCACCATCACCCAGGCCTACGACCCGGTAGAACAGATGTTCCTCCCCGACCGCTTCATCAAGGGTACCTGTCCGAAGTGCGGCGCTGAGGATCAATACGGGGACAACTGCGAGGTGTGCGGCGCCAGTTACTCCCCCGCTGAACTGAAAAATCCGGTCTCAGCAGTCTCCGGCGCGGTGCCGGAACAGCGCGAATCAGACCACTATTTTTTCAAACTGGCCGACTTTGAGACGATGTTGAAGGAGTGGACCGGCGCCGGTCACGTGCAGAACGAAGTCTCCAACAAATTGGGCGAATGGTTCGAGGCGGGCCTGCAGGAGTGGGACATCTCCCGGGACGCCCCCTACTTCGGCTTCGAGATACCCGATCATCCTGGCAAGTATTTTTACGTCTGGCTCGACGCCCCGATCGGCTACATGGCCAGTTTTCGCAACCTGTGCGACAAGACTGAAGGACTCGACTTCGACGAGTACTGGTCCCCGGAGAGCCAGACCGAGCTGTACCATTTCATCGGCAAGGACATCATCTATTTCCACACCCTGTTCTGGCCGGCGATGCTCCATGGGGCGGGGTTTCGTACGCCCAACGCGGTGTTCGCCCACGGCTTCCTCACCGTGGATGGCTCCAAGATGTCCAAATCCCGGGGCACCTTCATCAAGGCGCGCACCTACCTGGACCATCTGAACCCGGAGTATCTGCGCTACTACTTCGCCGCCAAACTCGGCTCCGGTGTTGACGACATCGACCTCAACCTGGAGGACTTCGCCGCCCGGGTCAACAGCGACCTGGTGGGCAAGGTGGTCAATATCGCCAGCCGCTGCGCCGGGTTCATCAGCAAACGTTTCGCCGGACGCATCGCCGACCAGGTATCCGAGCAGACCCTGTTCGATGAGTTCGTGACCGCCGGAGAGACCATCGCGGGGCACTACGAGAAGCGGGAATACAGCCGCGCGGTGCGGGAGATCATGGCCCTGGCAGACAAAGCCAATCAGTATATCGACGAGCGCAAACCCTGGGTGGTGGCCAAACAGGAAGGAAAAGACGCGGAACTGCAGGCGATCTGCAGCGACGGCCTCAACCTGTTCCGGCTGTTGATCGGTTACCTGCGTCCCATCCTGCCTGGAACCGCTGAAATGGCTGAAGGTTTTCTGCAGATCGACCCCCTGAGCTGGGAACAACTGGCCACCCCACTGAGGGGACATGGGATTGGCAAGTTCACCCCACTCATGACCCGGGTCGACCCCAAGCAGATCGAGGCGATGCTCGAGCACTCGAAAGAGGACCTGGCCGCCCAGACCCCCGTCAAGGCAGCCCAACCGGCGGGTGATTCTCCCCTGAGCAAGGACCCGATCGGAGCAACCATCGAGTACGAGGATTTCGCCAAACTGGATCTGCGCATCGCCCGTATCGCCAATGCGAACACTGTGGAAGGCGCCGACAAGCTGCTGCAACTGACCCTGGATCTGGGCGGGGAGACCCGTAACGTATTCGCCGGTATCAAATCGGCCTACGCCCCGGCGGACCTGGAGGGCAAACTCACAGTCATGGTCGCCAATCTGGCGCCACGTAAGATGCGTTTCGGGATATCGGAAGGCATGGTGCTGGCCGCGGGACCAGGGGGCAAGGAGCTGTTCATACTGAACCCCGACGAGGGGGCTCAGCCTGGGATGCGGGTCAAATAATCCAATCCGCTCAGGAAAAACAGTCTTTGCACTGCGCCAGTCCCATCCCAATCAGACCCAGACTCACAAGAAGAAAGGTTGTAGATTCCGGAACCGGGGCTGGAGTTGAGTGAGCGGACACTGAAGTCAGGATTAGATCATTAAAGTACTTAGCGTGATTATTTGCATCATCGATTAGGGCCATATGTACCCTGGCGGTGGTAGGCGAAATCCCGGTGAGCCAATTGGAGAAGTCTTCATTTGAGCCGATATTTTCTTGGGATACCATGTGCGTCAGATCGATGGATGCCGATCCGTTCGAAGCACCCCCGGTCAATATCGCATCGGTGACCCCCTGCACTTCACGATAGGCTGTAAATGACTGGCAGCTGTATGAGAGTAAAGCTGACAGCCCCGAAGAATCACCACTACTCACAGCTTCCGTTACCCTGCTATCCGCACTAACAACCCTGGGGATCGGATCAACAGGACCCGGCCTGGTCAGTGCTTTATAGACGTCGGATTGTTGACCGTTGATATTGTTAAAGTGCTGCGTTGCCCCCTTGAAGGTATCGTACAGAGGTGCCGCAAGGATAACCTCTGGCCCAACCAACACGCCAAAAAGCATCACGACAGTAAACCGATTAATCTTCTTCATTGAATAAATACTCCCTGTTATTCTGAATCTATATAACCTAACAAAAATCGAGCCAGTTTTATAAAGATCAAGTAACTCAGAGAGTTAGTTTTCTTGCCTATTTCGTCATGTAAAATTTTCCGACAAGGGATAGACTCACGCTCATGGTTGCCAATCTGGCGACGCACCATAGCGCATTGAGGGGGCTCCCCGAGGGCGAGGCAGGAAGGAGCCATCTGAGGGGTTAGGGTGAGGGAATCTCAACAACGCCCCGACAACCCGTAGCGATCGTTTATCCGCTCGCCGCCTCCAACGCCTGACGAATATCACCGATGATGTCATCCACATGTTCAATGCCAATCGACAGGCGCACCATATCGGCGCTGACCCCTGCCGTCGCCAACTCATCTTCATTCAACTGGCGATGGGTGG
>JARRNW010000085.1:0-10139 GCA_037384565.1 Candidatus Thiodiazotropha sp. | reverse complement strand
GCCACTCCGGCGCTCAGGCCGAACTGCAGGTCGAGTGATGAGAAACCCGGCCAGCCGCCGACAGGGGGATTGAACAGCAACTGCATTCCCGCCCAGACTACTCCAATGACGGCAATGATCGTGCCCCGGGAACGGGCTTTGATCGCGTAGCGTTTGAACACCAGATCGTTGAGACCGGCGAAGAACAGACTGAGCAGGGCATACAGCACGGCGTGATTCATGCACCCAGATTATCATGGACGCCCGCATCATATTCCTGTCATGAACGCAGTGTATGTTCACACCCTGCGGTTGCCGGGTGTGTCCCCGGACTGCAACCGATTTGGAATGTCGAACCAGTACGATCATGAAACCCAATCCCTGTGCCTTGTTCGCCGTCAGTTCACTCGGGCTTGGTCATGCCACCCGCAGTCTGGTGGTGATCCGTGAATTCCTGCAGCGTGGCTATGCCGTGACCTTGGTCTCCCATGGGGATGCCCTGGCTTTTCTGCGCCTGGAATTGCAGGACCAAACCAGGATCACATTTCAGGAGCTCCCTGACTACCCGCCTCTGGAGCGGGGTACCGGTTGGCGGATGTATGCCTATCTGATATTGGATCTGCTCAGAACCTGGCGCCTGATCCGCCGGGAGCACCGGGTGGTGGAGTCGATGGCGGCGGATTTTGATTTCATCTTCAGTGACGGTCGATACGGTTTCCACAGCCGTTGGACCCCCTCGTTCATCCTCACTCACCAGGTGGCCTTCATGCCGCCCAGAGGGTTGCGTGAGGCGGCCTGGCTCACCGAGCATGTGAATGTCTCCGCGCTGTGTAAATTCGATTGTGTTTTCATTCCCGACTATCCCTGTCCGAGCCGCAACCTGGCCGGGCATCTGGCGCACACCCTCTATCTGCACCGCTGTTGTCATCGCTACGTGGGGGTGCTCTCTTCATATCAACATATGCCGGTCGAGCAGGACATCGACTACCTGTTCGTGATCAGCGGTTATCTCCTGGAACATAAGCAGGGCTTTATCCGGGACCTGTTGGAACAGGCTGGGGGACTGCCCGGGCGCAAGGTGTTCGTGCTCGGCGCGGCCGGGGAGGATGAACGCCAATACGATCCCTGGCGCCGGGAGGATCTGCAGATCCATGCCATGGCCAGCGGGGTGCTGCGTCAGTCCCTGTTCAACCGGGCTCGCTGTGTGATCTCCCGGGCCGGGTATACCACCATCATGGACCTGGTGGAGCACGACAAGCGGGCGCTGTTGATTCCCACTCCGAACCAGACCGAACAGGAGTATCTGGCCTACTACCTGAGCAGTCATGATTATTTCGAGACCCGCAACCAAGCCCCCTCCATCGATCTGCTCCCGGCGCTGCAGGCCTGCGAGCAGACGCGTCTGTTCGAACCGCCTTGGCGTACCGAGGTCGCCCTGACGCGTATCGTTGATGAGATCGATGATCGGCTGCACCGGCATTTCATCAGTGTCCTGGTCCCTGCGCACAACGAGGAACGGGAGTTGGAGGCGACCCTCTCCGCACTCCTGCAGCAACGCTATCCGGCGGAGCGAATGGAGATCATCCTGGTCGAGAACGGTTCCACCGACAACACCCGGCCGATCGCTGAAGCCTATGCGCAAAGGGCTTCGGAGGAGGGGATCCGGTTGCGGGTGTTGAGCTGTGAACCCGGAGTCTCCCGGGCGCGGAACACGGGCCTGGTGGCGCTCTCCCCTGAGGCCGAATGGGTGGTGATGTGCGATGCGGACACCCGCTTGGGACCCCAGTTTCTCAAGCAGCTCAACAACTGGCTCAACCGGCATGGCGGGGAGGGGTTGAGTGTGGGAACCACCCGGGTGCGTCCCCACCCGCCCGCGGGGCGATACGCCCGGTTGTGGTTTCGACTGTTCGACTGGGTACATCGGGTCAGTAAAAGCTCATTCTCGATCCAGATTGCCCGGGCGCCCATCGCCCGTGGGGTCGGATACCGGGAGGATCTCAACTTTTCCGAGGACCTGCAGTTTCTCCGCGAATGCCGGCGCTATGGGCGTTTCTTCTTTGTCCCAACCGACCAGGTTTCCACCTCCACCCGGCGTTTTGATACCTGAGGGTATCTGCGTCAGTCCCTGCGCTGGCTGTATGAAGCATTGCTGCCAGTGCGTTTTAAACGATACCGGAAATACGATGTCATTCGCTGATCTGTTGCAGCCTCAACTCCTCACTGAACAGTTAGCCCAGCATCGGAACTGGGCTTATGCGGTGCTGTTTCTCGGTGCCTTCTTCGAGACCCTGGTCCCCTTTTCACTGGCCATCCTGGGCGGGGTGTTCTTTCTCTCGGGTGCGCTGCTGGCGGGGATAGGGGCTTTAAATGTCTGGGGGGTGTATGGGGTGATGCTGATCGGCGGATTGCTGGGTGACCATTCCAGCTACTGGATCGGGCGTCGCTACGGTGAGGGGTTGTTTACCCATCTGGCCCGCTGGCCTTTGCTCGGGCGTATGTTTCAGCCCGAGGGGTATCAGCGGGGCGAAGCGTTCTTCCGACGGCGCGGGGCGCTGGCGGTGCTGGTTGCTCGCTTCAGTAGCCACTCTCCTGGGTCATGCCGACCCTGGCGGGGGTGTTTCATCTCGATTATGGGGCCTTTTCCCGCTTCAATGCGATGGGTGTGACGCTGGGCATTGGCCAGTTTATCCTGATGGGCTATTTTTTTGGCCGCCAACTGCCCGGACTTCTTGAGATGATGGGGCATTTCGGTGGGTGGGGGTTGGTTGGGGGATTGAGTCTGGGGATGGTTGTATGGGGCTGGAGAATCCGCGCCGCCACCCGTCATCCGCAACAATCCGGATGACGGGTGGGGTAGGTTGGTTCAGAGTGTCTCGTCGATCAGGATGACCACGCTGGTAGCGGTCAGGCCGGCGCTGTCGCAGGTGCCGTTGACGTTAACACTCTGGCCCGCTTGCGGATCGCCCTCCGGGGCGACCTCAACCTGATCCGCCGTGGTGGTGACCGTGGTGTACACGGTGCCCGAAGTGGTAGTGACCGTGAGATCCCCGCTCACATCGCAGGGGGTGGTGCCCGTCTCGGGGATGAGGATGAATCCCCCGCTGCTCAGGGAGGCGATTTCGCCACTGGCCGCAGTCAGTCCCAGTTGATCGGGGTCGATGATCACCAGAGCTGCCTTGATCTCATTGGCCGATTCCGCCACCCCGTCCAGGGTCAGGCTCAGGGGAGCGGTGATTGCGGTATAGTCGAGCACCTCACCCAGATTGGAGAGGATTCGGGTGCCGTTCATACCACCTGCGGCCAGACTCTGGATATTCTGCAGATTGATTAATAGGGGGGTGGTGTCGCTCTCAAGGGTGAACTGGTAGGCGGTGGCGTCCACAGTGACGTTACCCGCATAGTTTCCAAATGTACCGGTCTCCGCCACCAGGGTGTCCAGGGTGAGGCGCGGACGGTGGTCCACGACGGTCTGTCCCTGGTCATCGATCAGCACCCATCCGCTGGGGATGTGCAGATCCGGGTTGTCACAGGCCTGGTCATCGGGACTGCTCTGGGCGCTGGTATCCACACCTGGTTCCCAGAGACGGCAGAATCCTGTGCCAGGCCAGGCCTCTTCCGGAATCTCTACCGGGGTCATGGGGGTGGGGCGACTGCTGGTGAGGCCCACTACGCTGGCCGAGGTGCCCCAAAGCTCCGGCAGCAGCAGATCGTTCAATGGCTGGGCATCGCCCTGTTCGGTCAGGTTGTCGAAGTAGGCGCTGTCCAAACCCAGTTGAACCGTGATGCAGTCGGCGGCATCGGATTGGGCACTGGGCAGGGTGTCGCACAGCAACAGGGATTGGGCGGTGGTGTCACTGTCTCGGATCACCCCATCCATGCGCACCAGTTTGGCGGCGAAGTCCGCATCAATCACGTCAATAAAAATGACCGGTCGGAAATTGTAATGGGTGCGGTTGCCGGTCTGCACGATGTGGATGGAGTTGCCCGCATCCAGGTCGATCTGCACGCTGACCGGTGAGCCCTCGGCGACACTGAAGCAACCCCGGGCGAGCAGGTCGATCTTGCCGTTGCCCGGTAGATGGGGGTACTCGCTGGTGCTGTCCTCGGCCAGTACCAGTTCCAGTCCGTCTGGCTGGCTCAGAGTGAGGCGGATCTTGCAGTAGCTGCCCGCCGGAACATCGTCACGGTAGGCGAAGGGTATGGCTTCGTTGCGCAGAGAAAGCAGGTCGATGGTCTCGGCGGGGCCCTCGAACAGGGGGACGCGGGTGTCATCGCCACCGATCAGTTCGATGCGTTCGATGGTGGCGTTGATGGCGGAGAACAGATCGAGGTCGGCCGGGGCGTCGGTCAACATCACGCTGACTGAACCGGAGTCGTTACTCTGGGGCGTGGTGGTGTCAGTATTGGACGACGAAGAGCCACCACCACAGGCGGTGAGTAGACCGGTGAGGAGTAGGGGGACGATCAGTTTCCGGATTTTTGTGTGTGCATCGATCATGGTAAATAAATCCCAAATTAAGTTGCCGATGCCCTCATATAGCATGAATTGCCCAGTAGGTGTAATGGGCAAGGGCAATAGTGGTCTTGAGTGCCAAGTGGTTCACAACAGAGGATAGTTCAATGCGGAAAATACTGTGAGCGCAGCGAACACCGTAACTAAAAACTTAAAAACTCAACCAGGGTGTCTCAAGCAAACGATTTACAAGGGACGTATACTGCGGACTATGGACAAACGTAAATTAATTCCCATTGTACTGCTTCTGGGCGGAGCCGCCGCAGCGGGCTGGTACTGGCAGCAGAACCAGACCACGCAACAGGAAACCTCCCTATTACGGGTCTATGGCAACATCGATGTCCGGCTGGTGAATCTCTCTTTCGAAGCCACCGGCCGGATCGCCTCACTCGCGGTCAACGAAGGGGCCCGAGTCAAAAAGGGTGAAAGGTTGGCCCGGCTCGAACGGCAGCGCAGCGAACTCGCCCGGGACGCCGCCCAGGCCAAGGTCCAGGCGCAGCAAGAGGTGTTGCGGGAGATGGAGGCCGGGACGCGCCCGGAGGAGATTCGCAAGCTGGAGGCGGAGCTGGCCGCAGCCCATACCCAGGCGAACAATCTGGATCGTAGCTTCCAGCGTATCCGCGATCTGGAGAAACGTAACCTGGCTTCCGCACAACAGTCGGAAGACGTCCGCACTGCAGCCGAAGCGGCCCGAGACAACGTAAGAGCAGTGGCGGCGAGTCTGGCTCTGGCCCAGGCAGGTCCCCGGGAAGAGCAGATCGCTGCGGCCCGAGCGACCCTCGCGGCCATGCAGGCAGAAGCGGCCCTGGCGGAACGTAATCTGCAGGATACCGAATTGTATGCCCCGGCGGATGGCGTTATCCAGAGTCGTATCCTGGAACCTGGTGATATGGTTTCACCGGAGCGTCCGGTGTTGACCCTGGCGCTCACCCAGCCCCTGTGGGCCCGGGTTTATCTGCCTGAACCCCGTCTCGGGCAGGTCCGAACCGGCATGGCGGCTACCCTTACCAGCGACAGTTTTCCCGGCCAGGATTATCCAGGCTGGATCGGCTACATCTCCCCCAGCGCGGAATTTACCCCCAAGTCGGTACAGACCGAGGATACCCGCTCCGATCTGGTCTACCAGGCTCGGGTCTTCGTCTGTGACCCTCGGGAGGAGTTGCGTCTCGGTATGCCGGTCACGGTGACAATCGACCTGTCAGGCGGGGTACAGGATCGACCGGACTGCGATGGTCCGAGCCAACCATGACCCAACCGATACTGAGCGCCGCCGGACTGAACAAGGGATTCAGGGCCGGAGGGCGTGAGGTCCGGGCCCTGAATGGGGTCAGTCTGAGCATACGGCCCGGTGAGGTAACCGGCCTGATCGGTCCCGACGGTGCGGGCAAGACCACCCTGATGAGACTTGCGGCCGGCCTGTTATTGGCTG
Organism: Candidatus Thiodiazotropha sp.; assembly: GCA_037384565.1. Classification (GTDB taxonomy): domain Bacteria; phylum Pseudomonadota; class Gammaproteobacteria; order Chromatiales; family Chromatiaceae; genus Thiodiazotropha. The sequence goes on along the minus strand of JARRNW010000085.1, from coordinate 4,218 downwards.
ATGCGGGAGACCTCACAGTCGCGGGCGTGGATGTCATCCGCGAACCGGAACAGGTACATGAGCGGGTCGGTTACATGCCCCAGCGTTTTGGTTTGTACGAGGATCTGTCGGTGCGGGAAAACCTGGATCTCTACGCCGACCTGCAGGGGGTTGCACCCCAGGCCCGTACAGGACGTTATGCCGAACTGTTGGCGATGACCGGACTGGAACCCTACACCCGGCGGCTTGCCGGACAGCTCTCCGGTGGTATGAAACAGAAACTCGGACTGGCCTGCACGCTGGTGCGATCCCCTCGGCTGTTACTCCTCGACGAACCCACGGTGGGGGTGGATCCGGTCTCGCGGCGGGAACTCTGGGCAATCGTCTACCGGCTGGTGGCCGAGGAAGGGATGAGCGTGCTGCTCTCCACCGCCTATCTGGATGAGGCAGAACGCTGTGCCAGGGTGGTGCTGTTGCACAAAGGGGAGGTGATCGGCCAGGGAACACCGGCAAGCTTTTCCCAACCCCTGGAAGGTCGCACCTACCGGTTGTTGGTGCCGGAGTCTGAGCGGCGTCAATGGCAGTTCCGGCTTGCGCAACGTCCGGAGGTGATTGATGCAACGCTGCAGGGGGATGGTTTGCGCCTGGTGTTGCAACACCCTCAGAGCCTGCCGCTTAGTGACCTGGGATTTCCACCGGAGTCCCTGACCCCCTTGTCTCCGCGCTTCGAAGACGCCTTTATCGCTCATCTGTACACGGGGCAGGAGACTCCCTCCAGTCCGCCTTCCAGCGCTTCCCACTCGGTCGGGGAGTCCGACCCGATCCGGGTCGAGAGTCTGACCCGCCGTTTCGGGGATTTCGTCGCGGTTAATAAGCTGAGTTTCCGGGTGCGTTCCGGTGAGGTGTTCGGTCTGTTGGGAGCCAATGGGGCGGGCAAGACCACCACCTTCCGCATGCTCTGCGGCCTGCTTCCCGCCAGCAGTGGCCATCTCGAGGTGGCGGGTAAGGACCTGCGCAAGGCCCCGGCCCGGGCTCGTGCGCGGATCGGTTACATGTCGCAGAAGTTCTCTCTCTACGGAAACCTGACCGTGCAGCAGAATCTGGGGTTCTTCGCCAAAGTCTACGGACTGACCGGGGCGCAACGCCGGGAGCGGATCGCCTGGGCTCTGGAGTCCCTGGAACTCACCGACTATGCCGGGAGCGAAAGCGCCGATCTGCCCCTCGGCTACAAACAGCGTCTCGCCCTGGCCTGCGCCATGATGCACGAGCCCGATATCCTGTTTCTCGATGAACCCACCTCCGGCATGGATCCCCTGGCCCGGCGTGAGTTCTGGGCGCGGATCAATCGCCTGGCCGAGGCCGGAGTGACAGTGCTGATCACCACCCACTTCATGGAGGAGGCGGAATACTGCGACCGGCTCGCGATCATGGCCCTGGGGGAATTTCTCGCCATGGGAACACCCCGGGAGATCAAACAGCAGCAGGGCGATGCTCCGAGTCTTGAAGCGGCGTTCCTGTCCCTGGTGGAGGGGAGGACCGTGGCATGAACCGCCGCCGGGTACGTGGACTGATCCGCAAGGAGATCCTGCAGGTGCTGCGGGATCCGAGCAGTATCGCCATTGCCTTTCTGTTACCGGCGGCCCTGTTGCTGCTGTTCGGTTACGGGGTCTCCATGGACGCCAAAGACCTGCGTCTGGGCATCGTCACCGAACAGGCCAGCGCCGAGGCGTCCAGCTTTGCCGCCGCCTTTCAGAACTCCACCTATTTCAGGTCCCGGTTGTTCAGCACCCGGCAACAGGCTCAGGCCGCCCTCGGGGCGAAACAGCTGGATGGGTTCCTGGTGTTGCCCGGGGATTTTCCGGCCCGCCTGAAAGGCGAACAGAATGCCACGATCCAGCTCATCGTCAATGGGGTGGATGCGAATACCGCGCGTCTCATGGAGGGCTATGTGCGGGGTACCTGGGAGCGCTGGCTGGAGCGCGAAATGGCCATGCGGGCCCGTACCCTTGTAAAACCGGTGGAGATGCAGCCGCGTATCTGGTTCAACCCGGAGCTGCGCAGCCGCAACTACCTGGTGCCGGGCCTGGTGGCGATCAACATGACTCTGGTCGGCGCTCTGCTCACCGCCCTGGTGATGGCCCGGGAGTGGGAGCGGGGAACCCTCGAAGCCCTGATGGCTACCCCGGTGACTCTGAAGGAGCTGTTGATCGGCAAGATCCTGCCCTATTTCCTGCTTGGCATGGGGGGGATGGGGATCTCCGTGTCCATGGCCATCTGGCAGTTTGATGTGCCGCTGCGCGGTTCGCCCTGGTTGTTGTTGCTCTGCTCCGCCCTGTTCCTGCTGGTAGCCCTGGGCATGGGGCTGTTGATTTCGGTGGTGGCCAAGAGTCAGTTCGTCGCCGGTATGATCGCCATCGTCACCACCTTCCTGCCCGCGTTCCTGCTATCCGGGTTTCTGTTCGACATCGATTCCATGCCGTTGGTAGTGCAGGGCATCACCCATATCGTGGCGGCACGCTATTTCATCGCCATCCTGCAATCCCTGTTTCTCGCCGGCAATGTCAGCTCCGTGATCCTGCCCAATGCGCTGGCGTTATGCCTGATGGGGTTGATCTTTTTCGGCCTGGTGCGCAAAAAGCTGCACAAGCGTCTGGAGTGATCTGTCCATGCTGCAACGCATACTGGCCCTGATCGTCAAGGAGTTCCTGGCGCTGTTGCGGGATCCCAAGAGCCGGGTGGTGACCTTCGTGCCGCCGCTGATTCAGCTGGTGGTGTTTGGTTATGCCGCTTCCTATGATCTGAACTATGTACCCTTCGCTCTGTATGATCAGGACCAGGGTCAGATGGCGCGGGATCTGGCGGCGGCATTCGATGGTTCGCCGACCCTGGATCTGACCCGGGTGATCCACAGCGAGGAGGAGATCGCTCCCCTGATCGATGCTCGTGAGGTACTTCTGGTGCTGCGTATCGGTCCCCGCTTTTCGGAGACCCTGTTGACTGGGGGGAGCGCCCAGGTTCAGCTGATACTCGATGGACGCAATTCAAATACCGCCCAGGTGGCCCTCAACTACGCCAGCGAAATCGTTGCGGCATTCAACGAGCGCTGGAGCCGGGAACAGGGTGTCAGCGGTCCTCCGGCGCAAATGGTGATGCGTGCCTGGTTCAATCCTAACCTGGAGAGCCGCTGGTTCTTCATTCCTGGGGTGGTGGGGGTGCTGACCCTGGTGGTGACCTTGGTGGTCACGGCACTGTCGGTGGCCCGGGAGCGGGAGCACGGCACCTTCGATCAGTTGCTGGTGACCCCCTTGCGTCCTCTGGAGATCCTCATCGGTAAAGCCGCCCCGGCGTTTGTCATCGGGGTGGTGGAGGCGAGCCTGGTGATTCTCATCGCCCATTTCTGGTTCCGGGTGCCGCTGATTGGGGATCTGACTGCACTCTATACCGGGATCGTGCTGTTCGTCCTGGCAGCGATCGGCATTGGCCTGATGATCTCTTCCCTTGCCGAGACCCTGCAACAGGCGGTACTCGGGGCCTTTCTGTTCATGGTGCCGGCGGTCATCCTGTCCGGTTTTGCCACCCCGATTGCCAATATGCCCGAAGCCGTACAACTGCTCACCTATGGGGATCCTTTGCGCTATTTCCTGATTTTGCTGCGCGGGGTGTTTCTGGAAGGCACCCCCCTGGAACTACTGCTGGACCAGCTCTGGCCCCTGGTAGTGATTGCGCTGACGACCCTGGTGAGTGCCGGGTGGCTGTTTCGGCACCGGATCTATTAATAAAGTGCTTAATGGATAAATTGTTGGCTCCCATTGATGTAGAACTGGATCACACTACCTTCGGGAAAGACCGCTTTTTCCATCCTGTCCTCCTGAGTACGGCTATACGATGACCAATAGCAGCCAAGATAGAAGAGTCACTCCGCGCGTCCAATGGTCGGAGCCGCTACACGCATTTCAGAGATCGGTGATAAGTTGGATGCCACTTGATAACACGAGTTTCGTCTGCCCAAACGGCGCTCCGTGCCATAAATTGTCATCAGAATGATATTCGCAAAGCATTGGTTTTGGTTTGATAGATAATTGTATTCACTGTTATATTAGGATGATTATATGGATGGGCACTCGAATGCGTATTTGGCTGATGCCGAAATATGTCAACAATTCCGAACAGTTGTATCGCCCAACACAAAACTGAAATCCTGTATTATTTAAAGTTAGCTCTTCGTTTTAAAGGGAAATC
>JARRNW010000084.1:0-11931 GCA_037384565.1 Candidatus Thiodiazotropha sp. | reverse complement strand
GCTCGTACCGGGTATAGATCATCACATAGTGCTTCTCGCCCCGCTGTTTAAAGTTCGTGGTCTGTCTACATATCGTGGATTGATTGCTCATGATGCGCTCCTTTGCGAATTTTTCTTGTGGAAGAGTTTGCGCAGCAGGCCATGAAGTAAAACGCCGACCAGAGCGCCGCCCAAGGCAAAATATCCGAGTATGTCGAGCCATTTGAAATGATCGCGTCCCGGCATGTAAAAACCCTTGAGGTCTTGTAAGCGGCCATCCTGACTGTGACACTCAGTGCAGCCGAGGGCCTTCTCATGAGGCGCCACCATGTGGGTGATGGGCCAGTAAGAATAGGTGTCGATAAAGCCGTATTCTCCACTGTAAGGGATATTGTTCTGCTCCATCCCTACCTTGATGGCGCGACCGAAGTCATAGTTGCCCCAATAGGCGTCCTTGTCTTCGCCCCACAGATGCATATAGACCAGGGTGTTATTACCCTTATCGTAGGGTTGTACGTTATGCATGCGCTTAAAGGGCCAGATACGGGAGACGCCGTCGTTGTAGGAGCCGTTGAAATAGTTAACCTCGATCGGTGCCTTGGATGGATCGAACTGGGTGTCTATGGTGGTGTAGCGAACATGACCATCAAACCAGGCATACATGGGTTTCAGGTTTTCGCCGTACACGAAATTGCCCTTGATCGAGCGGTAGGTATCACGTAGTTCTCCGTTACCCTGGGTGTAGTTCTCCTCCATGTAGCCTTCGCCGTTCCGGGTTTTGCCCGCAGTGCGCCAATCCCAGTCAATTTTGGTGGCAACACCACCGCGTGCAAAGGTGGGAATATGGCAGGTTTCACAAGCGATCTTGTCCACATGGCCGTTGAGTTTGATACCCACCAATTCATCGCTTTCGTGGGGTGAGTCGCCGTGACAGGATTCGCAAGAGGTTACATTACGTTGTTCGCCAGGTTTGCCCTTGCCCTTGGTGTCGTGCGCCGTCATCTCATAATGACTGCCCGAGATCTGATGTTCCTGGGTGACATGGCAGGTGGTGCAGCTGAAGTTGGCACCTTTGGCATCCATATGTACGTCGAGATCGTGATTCGGAAAGTCAAGAGATGAGTCGAGGTCTCCATGTTTGACACCGTCACCACCGCCACCGTAGAAGTGGCAGGAGCCGCAGTTTTCCCGTCCGGGCAGGCCGACATTCTGCGCCACCTTGGCCCATTGTATCGGTTCTAAACCTTCGAACATTACCGAGCAGGCTTTGTTTCCACGGGTGGGAGGGGTCTTGTAGTAGGTGCCGGTACGGTCGTGGCAGACCAGGCAGTCGATGTTTTCCTCGCGGGTGAAGTCAAAGCTGTCATCTTTCCAGCCGTAGCCGGCGTGACATTGAGCGCACATCCCCTCGTTACCCCTGGCGTTTGTGCAGAAGGTGTTGACCAGGTGTTTCTTGCCCAGTTTCTGACCGGTTTCCGGGTCGTCGTATTCCCAGGTCCAGTGGACAGTCTTCGTGAAGTGGCGACCTGCTTCGGTATGACAGGACAGGCAGGCCTTGGTGACTTCCGGGCCGTTGTTGAATGGGCCTTTCAGGGCCTCGAATTTACTATGATCGGCGGTGGACTCGCCATGGTTCCGAATACTCGGAGAGTTATCCGTGACGACAGCAACATGCCCCTCGCTAGCGAAGGGCGTATGAGAAAAGGCCAGTAACAGGGCGGCAAAGAACACCCTGCTACCAGCCCTGAAGGCTAGTATGTGTTGTTTATGCATCTCTCTATTCCGTGATACGGTTGTGACCGCGACACCCATTGCAAGTGCCAGAAGTACCCCAAGTACCCATGTAAAGTACCACATTTTACGTTTCTCCTGTTGATTCTGTGAGCGGTTGTTTAATAAGCCGATGTTCTCTCTTGCATCTCTTCGATCGAAAGACGGCCCCACATCTTGCGATAGTTCCAGATGGTGTATCCGATCACGATAGGCAGAAAGATCACCACGGCCCAGAACATCACACTCAGGGTCAGGTGGCTGGAGGGCGCATCCCACACGGTCAGGCTGCTGCCCAGATCAGTGCTCGATGGCATGATAAAGGGGAACAGGGAGATACCCGCGGTCATGATGACTCCGGTAATGGCCAGGGAACTGGTGACAAAGCCCCAACCGGGACGGTCGGAGCGGGACATCAGGATGGTGAGCGCTACGCCCGCAAATCCCAGTAGCGGAAAGATCACGGTGATCGGGTATTCGGCATAGTTGGCCAACCAAGCGCCCGGCATGACCTCGACCGTTTTGGCCAATGGGTTAGGCAGGGCATCGAGGGGGGGTTGGCTCACGATCTTCAAGCCATCGATACCCATCATCAGCCACAGGCCAGCCAGAGCGAAGGCTGCCATCGCCGCGACGCCGGTCCATAGGATCCAGACTTTGACCCGCTCGGATACGACTCCGCTGGTGCGCATCTGAATCCAGATGCCACCGTGCATGGTCAGCAGGGCAAAGCTGACCACCCCTGCCAACAGGGCGAAGGGATTGAGCAGTTCAAAAAAGGAGCCGGTGTAGTAGGCGCGTAACAACTCGTCAAGGTGAAAGGGTACTCCCAGCAACAGGTTGCCGAAGGCGACTCCGAACACCAAAGAGGGCACGGCCCCGCCGACAAACAGGCCCCAATCCCAGGCATTGCGCCAACGGGCATCACCCAGTTTGCTGCGGTAGTCAAAGCCCACCGGGCGAAAGAACAGGGCAAACAGCACCAGCAGCATGGCCACATAAAAGCCGGAGAAAGCGGTTGCGTACACCACCGGCCAGGCGGCGAAGATGGCGCCACCGGCGGTGATCAGCCACACCTGGTTGCCATCCCAGTGGGGGCCCACGGTGTTGATCATGAGCCTGCGTTCGTCATCGGTCTTGCCGACGAAGGGGAGCAGGTTGCCGACCCCCATGTCCATGCCGTCAGTGATGGCGAAGCCAATCAGCAATACGCCGACGAAGACCCACCAGATCAGTTTCAGAATTTCATAATCGATAATCATTGGGTATCACTCCTTTAAGCGGTTGCGCCGGCATTCTTTTCCAGGTAATAGCGTCCGGTACCCAAAGAGCTGGGTCCTTTGCGCGCGAAGTGGAACATCAGCCAGACCTCGATCACCAGCAGGAAGGTATAGAAGCCAATGAACCCAGTCAGACTGAAGAGCAGGTCGCCCGGTGTGAGCGAGGAGGTTGCCAGGAAAGTGGGCAGTACTTCACCGATGGCCCAGGGTTGGCGACCAAACTCGGCAACGAACCAGCCGGTTTCACAGGCGATCCAGGGCAGAGGAATGGCATACAGCGCCAGACGTAGCAGCCAACGTTTCTCCGCGATGATACGACGGGCGTTGAAATAGAAGGTTGCGGCGAGGATGAACAGCATGGTGAAACCGGCGGCCACCATAATGCGAAAGGTCCAGAACAAGGGCGCCACCTTGGGAATGCTGGCTTTAACCGCCTGGGCGACCATTTCATCGGTGGCATTTGGAACATCGTCGGTATAGGCCTTCAGCAGCAGACCGTATCCCAGATCCTCTTTGTGTTCCTCGAACATTGCCTTATTCCCTTCCGTAACTTCACCCTTGCGCAGGCGTTGTAGATACTCGTAGGCGAGCATGCCGGAACGTATACGAGCCTCGTTGTCGTGCATGATGTCCTTCAGTCCCTTGACCTCTTCCGTGGTCGAGCGGGTTGCGATCAGGCCGAGCGCATAGGGAATCTTGATGATTTCAGTGGTCTCTTCGGTGTCTTGATCAGGGAATGCGATCAGGTTGAAACCGGCGGGGGGTTCATGGGTATCCCATTCCGCCTCAATGGCGGCGAGTTTGGCCTTTTGCACATCGCCCAGTTCATAACCCGCTTCGTCACCCAAGACGATCACTGAGAGGATGGAGGCGAGACCGAATCCGGCGGCGACCGAGATGGAGCGTTTCGCAAAGGCTACGTCGCGCCCCTTCAACAGGTAGAAAGAGGCGATACCCAGAACGAACATGGAACCGGTTACGTAACCCGCGGCCGCAGTATGGATGAACTTGACCTGTGCGACCGGGTTCAACACCAGGTCGACAAAGCTGGTCATCTCCATGCGCATGGTTTCGTAACTGAATTCGGAACCTACCGGATTCTGCATCCAGCCGTTGGCGACCAGAATCCATAGGGCGGAGAGGTTGGTGCCCAATGCGGTGAGAAAGGTGACCAGCAGATGCTGTCGCTTGCTCAGGCGTTCCCAGCCGAGGAAGAACATGCCGATGAAGGTGGATTCCAGAAAGAACGCCATCAGGCCTTCAATGGCGAGGGGAGCACCGAACACATCGCCCACGTAGTGGGAATAGTAGGACCAGTTGGTGCCGAATTGGAACTCCATGGTCAGACCCGTGGTCACACCCAGGGCGAAGTTGATACCGAATAGCTTGCCCCAGAATTTGGTCATGTCCCGGTAAATTTCCTTTCCGGTCATAACATAGACCGATTCCATTATGACCAGTATCCAGGTCATGCCGAGGGTTAGGGGTACGAATATGAAATGATAGAGGGCCGTGATGGCAAATTGCCAGCGCGACAAATCGATCATTGTCGGGTCCATCATGCGAGGTCTCCTGGTTATTGAACGTGGCTCAGATCAAGCAACCTTTGCGCCAAAGTAACAACCATCTGATTTCATAGGCTTTGCTTCGGTGGCAAGGGATCGAAGTGTGTGCCGACTGGGTCAGACATCCCACTTTTGAGTGATCTGCCTGAGTGGACGAGTGACAGATCGGTTTCGGGATGCCGACTCAGTCGGCGTGAGCGGCATCCAGATGTCCGCGGAGAGAGAATATGAATGCCGTTCAGTGAAAGCCTATAGGCAGTAGTCTGAGCGGGTCATTGATGCATCTCAAAAACAATACGAACTGTAAGTGTTTGTCAGGATTGATAAAAATCAATTAACCCAGCAATTTGATTGGGTTATGAATCCCAATTGACAACTCGCAATCCCTAACCCTTTGACCTAGCATGGAAGAATATGCTAAAGGAATTAGAATCCTAATTTGTGTCATGTTATTTGTGGGGGATGGTTCAGGATCGCGCGGGTGATAATTTTTTAAGAAAATCGTGCGGAGGTACATCCAATAAGGAAAAACTGTACAACGTATCGCTTGATGTTGTCGCGATGGAAGAGGGATCAGAAGGTCGTGGAGTTCCAGCCCCAGAGGTGGCGCTCCGCATCGGAAAACTCGATGTAAATCCGTTCCGGTGCTATTCCAAAGGTCTCCTGTATGAAGCCACATAGGGTTTTGGAAAAATCACTGGTACGTGCGGCGGGAAGACCGATGCTCTTCAATTCGAGATAGGCCAGGGACTCAGAGCTGCCGCCGAATGACATATCGGCATTTTCTGTCAAATTCACCATGACATATCGCTCAGGTTTACCCAGCATTTCCGCGACCAGGGACGAAGCCTGGCGAATCCGTTCAGAGCGAGTCTGTGGATCGATGGGTTGATTGGTCGTAATGTGTAGTAACGGCATACCGGTACATACCCCTTATTATTTGCAGAACTCTTTAATCTGGCTGCGGGCATCGTCCATCCGGGACTGACGATCTTCTTCGGTCAGTCGCAGATAGTCATCACCCACCTTATAGAGCCGGTGACCCAGGGCGGTTAATTGTTCGAGATTATGGCGTGCCGCCTGACAGTTTTTTTCACGTAAGGCCTTGTCTTCGGCTTGTTTTTTCGCCTCGGCCTTTTTCAACGCCCGATCTTCGTCCATGTCGGCCAGTCTTTGGCGTAGGTCTTTGAGTTTCTGTTGAGATCCCTGGCCATCACTGGGAGCCGTGTCATAGGTTTCGATCTTCTCCGCTGGTGCATCCGGTGGCGGAGTCTGGGAGTAGGTGACCACCCCGTCTTCGTTGACCCAACGATAGGTTTCCGCCGAAGCGGAGGTGGCAAGGAGCGTTAGAAAGAGTGTGACGGCAAGTTTTAGCACTTCGGTTCCCTGGTGTGGCGCAAATCACGAGGTGGGCCTGTCGGAGCATCGGCACCTGATGCCACACACGCATACAGCGGTAATTAAATTTGTTTAATTATGGAGCAAGTTGCTGGAATCGCAAGCGGATGAATCGGTAATTCTGCTTCAGTCGACGAATACCCTGGTAATCGGGGTGTGTTTCTGTACCCGATCAGGCTTGACCTGCCTGAATTGTATTAGTATTTTGCACTGTTTCGATATTGTTTTGTGTTCGCTCGGGATATCGGCGCGATGGGAGGCTTTGACGTGGAACTTAGCGGTGGCGAGATCATCGTCCAATGCTTGAAAGACGAAGGTGTGGAACATGTGTTCGGCTATCCGGGAGGGGCCGTGCTGCATATCTATGACGCCTTGTTCAGGCAGAAAGATGTAAAGCACATCCTGGTGCGTCACGAACAGGCGGCGGGGCACGCGGCGGACGGCTATGCTCGGGCGACCGGCAAACCGGGGGTGGTACTGGTCACCTCGGGGCCGGGCGCCACCAATGCGGTGACCGGTATCGCCACGGCCTATATGGATTCCATTCCAATGGTCGTACTCACCGGCCAGGTGCCCACTCCGGTGATCGGCAGCGACGCCTTTCAAGAGGTGGATACCGTCGGCATCACCCGTCCCTGCGTGAAACACAACTTCCTGGTCAAACGCATCGAGGATCTGGCGGAGACCATCAAGAAGGCCTTCTACATCGCCACCACCGGCCGTCCCGGCCCGGTGGTCGTGGATATTCCCAAGGATGTTACCGATCCGGGTATCAAGATTCCCTACAGTTATCCGAGCCGGATCAAGATGCGTTCTTATAATCCGGTTGTCAAAGGGCACCTGGGGCAGATCAAAAAGGCGGTCAAGATCATGATGGAGGCGGAACGTCCCGTCTTCTACACCGGGGGCGGAGTGGTTCTGGACGATGCCTCCAAGACCCTCACCGAACTGGTCGATACGCTCGGTTTCCCCATCACCCAGACCCTGATGGGCTTGGGCGCCTATCCTGGAAGCGGCAGAAATTTCCTCGGCATGCTCGGCATGCACGGTACCTACGAGGCCAATATGGCGATGCACGAGACCGATGTGCTGATCGCGGTGGGGGCGCGCTTCGACGATCGGGTGACCGGACATGTAAAACAGTTCTGTCCGGATGCGACGATCATCCATATCGATATCGATCCCTCCTCCATATCCAAGAACGTGCGGGTAGACGTGCCCATTGTGGGTTCGGTCAAGCAGGTGCTGCGGGATATGCTCAAGGTGGTCACCGAAGGTACCGCCCAACCGAAGAAACAGGCGCTCAAGCAATGGTGGGAGAAGATCGAGAAGTGGCGCGCCATGAATTGCTTGAAATACGATCAGAAGAGCAAGCTGATTAAGCCTCAGTATGCGGTTGAAATGCTCCACAAGGTCACCAAGGGGGATGCCTTTATTACCTCCGACGTGGGTCAGCATCAGATGTTCGCGGCCCAGTTCTATCGTTTCGACAAGCCACGCCGCTGGATCAACTCAGGCGGTCTCGGCACCATGGGATTCGGCCTGCCCGCCGCGATTGGTGTACAGATGGCCCATCCCAAGGCCGAGGTGGCCGTGGTCACGGGGGAATCCAGCATTCAGATGTGTATCCAGGAGCTGGCAACCTGTCTCCAGCACGATTTGCCGATCAAGATTATTCTTCTGAACAACGGTTACATGGGTATGGTGCGTCAGTGGCAGGAGTTCTTCTACGAAAGCCGCTACTCTCAATCGAGCATGAGTGTCACACCGGATTTCGTCAAGCTCACCGAGTCCTACGGACATGTGGGCATGCGGGTGGAAAAACCCAAGGATTTGGAGGGTGCTATGCAGGAGGCCTTTTCCATGAAGGACCGACTGGTCTTCCTGGATGTTGTAGTGGATCCGGCGGAGAACGTCTACCCGATGATTGCCGCCGGTAAGGGTCACCATGAGATGTATCTATCACCGGGGAGCGAGTTGGTCTGATGCGGCATATCATATCTATTCTGATGGAAAACGAGTCCGGCGCCCTGGCCCGGGTGGCCAATCTTTTCAGCGCCCGGGGTTACAATATCGAGTCCCTGACCGTAGCACCCACCGAGGATGAGAGTCTCTCCCGCATGACCCTGGTCACCCGTGGCAGCGATGAGATTATTGAGCAGATTACCAAGCAGTTGAATAAGTTGATCGACGTGGTAAAGCTGGTTGATCTGACCGAGGGGCCGCACATCGAGCGGGAGATGATGCTCATCAAGCTGAGAGCCGAACGCACCCAACGCGAGGAGATCAAACGCCTGGTCGATATCTTTCGCGGTAAGATCATCGATGTCACGGATACCAGCTACACTGTGGAACTGACCGGTGCATCCAGCAAACTGAACGCCTTTCTCGAAGCAGTCAACGAGGAACTGATCATCGAAGTGGTGCGCACCGGGCCGTCTGGTATTGGTCGGGGTTCGAAAGGACTTGGGCTTTAAAATTCAACATTCACAATTCAAAATTTTTCCGAAGGAAACAACATGGCAATCAATGTTTATTACGATAAAGACTGTGACCTCAATATCATCAAGGGTAAAACAGTCGCGATCATCGGCTACGGATCCCAGGGCCACGCCCATGCCAATAATCTGCAGGATTCCGGGGTCAATGTCGTAGTCGGACTGCGTGAGGGTTCTCCTTCGGCGATCAAGGCACAGAACGCTGGCCTGACGGTCAAGTCCATCGAAGAGTCGGTGAAAGGGGCTGATGTGGTGATGATCCTGGCGCCCGATGAATTTCAGTCCAAGTTGTATCGTGAACAGATCGAGCCGAACATCAAGAATTCCGCCGTCCTGGCCTTCGCCCACGGTTTTGCCATTCACTACAACCAGGTCGTACCGCGGGAAGATCTCGATGTCATCATGATCGCTCCCAAGGCGCCGGGACATACCGTGCGCAGTGAGTATGTGAAAGGTGGCGGTATTCCGGATCTGGTCGCGGTTTATCAGGACGCCACCGGATCGGCCATGGATACCGCGCTCTCCTATGCCTCAGCCATCGGTGGTGGGCGTACCGGCATCATCGAGACCACCTTCAAGGACGAAACCGAAACCGATCTGTTTGGCGAACAGGCGGTGTTGTGCGGTGGTGCAGTCGAATTGGTAAAGGCAGGTTTCGAAACCCTGACCGAAGCGGGCTATGCGCCGGAAATGGCCTATTTTGAATGTCTCCACGAACTCAAACTGATCGTCGATCTGATGTACGAAGGCGGTATTGCCAACATGAACTACTCCATCTCCAACAATGCGGAGTATGGTGAGTATGTGACCGGACCCCAGGTCATCAACGATGAGAGCCGCAAGGCCATGCGCGAAGCCCTGAAAAACATCCAGTCAGGCGAATACGCCAAACGTTTTATCTCGGAAGGCGCGCTGGGTTATCCCTCCATGACGGCCTATCGTCGCCTTAATGAGATGCACGCCATCGAGCAGGTGGGTGAGCGTCTGCGCGGTATGATGCCCTGGATCAAAAAGATCGTCGACAAATCGAAAAACTGATAGCTGTTCATTTCATCGCCGTCCAGATTTTCTGGCCTGGATGGCGATCTTTCCAACTTGAGACCCAGGACACTACTGCTAGCGTAATCACACCACTACCGGTTGATGAGCGAATAAATTTTGTGGTAGTTTTTTATCTGCATGGAGTGATGGTTTGCAAGGAATGCCCCTCAATCTTATCTCTCCCGTTTGACCTGATATTCCGCACAAGATGGCGCGGAACGGACCGTGTACGTTCATGGTCTGGTTATTAACCCGGCACCTAAATATGCCATGTTCAGGGCTACAAGCATGCCCTTGATCAAAGCGTGACTCGCGCTCCGCAGGAAATGCCCTTGGGGTGCAGGCAGGCACGCTTCGGCTAAACAGGGCATATTCAGGTGCCGGGTTAATAGCGAAAAAGCCGTGGTGATTCGACGGCCGTTCTTCAGGTAATACAGCATGTCCAGTGGGCCGACTTATCCGGATGGGTCTTACCTGCGATTACTCGCGTACCCGTCACAAACAGGGATGGCACGGACGATATTTGAAACAGTGGATGTTGTACATGAAATTGAATTTTCTCAAGGCACTGTGGGCCGGATGCCTCATATTGTTGTGTCATCCCTCGGTATCTGCCCCGATTGAAGATGCACTCAAGGCATATGTCAATGCAGAGGATGCCGCGTATGCGTATCGATGGGTGGGATCGGAACATCGAAAGTATGTGGATTACTACTTTCTCGATCTGGACTCACAGCAGTGGCGAACTCCAGAGGAGGTAGCTCCCACCCTGTGGAATCACTGGGTGACTCTGATCGTACCCCATGATACACGGTATAACACAGCCAATCTGATTCTCCAGGGTGGCGTCACTTCGAACACTCCGCCGGATGTTCGGGCGTTCTCTGAGTATGAGACCATTGCCCGTCTTACCGGCAGTATCCAGGTGGTATTACAGCAGGTGCCGGTTCAGCAGCTGGTTTTCAGTGGCCGGGAAGGTGCCCTTAGTGAGAACGACCTGGTGGCCTATAGCTGGCGCAAGGTGATGGAGACCGGAGATCCGACCTGGTCGGTCTACCTGCCAATGACCAAGGCTGCCGTGCGGAGTATGGACTGCGCCCAGGCATTCAGTCTTGAAGTACTGAAGCGAAATATCGATTCGTTCATGGTGACCGGGTTCTCCAAGCGGGGTGCGATTGCCTGGTTGACCGCAGCCGTGGATCCCCGGGTCACTGCCGTGGTGCCTGGTGATTACAATGTGCTGTTTCTCGATCAACAGCTTGAACATCACTTCAACAGCTATGGATTTTATGCCGAGGCGTTGAGCAGTTATCTGAAACAGGATATTCCGGAACGCATTCGGTCTCCAGAAGGCCAGATGCTGAAACAACTGGTGGACCCGATCAGTTATCAAACTGCTCTGACCATGCCCCATTACATCCTCAATGCAACGGGCGATGAGTTTTTTCTACCCGATGCTTCCGAAGAGTATATCCACCAGATACCCGGTGAGGTCCTGCAACGGCTGGTCCCAAACACCAATCATACCTTCGAGGGTAAACGCCCGGAGATATTACAAGGTCTGATCGCCTGGTATCAGCTACAGCTCGAACATGCACCCAGGCCGGTCATATCCTGGCAGATCGATCAATATGGTGTGCTCGAAGTTAGTAGTGATCAGAAGCCCATGGTTGCCAAATTGTGGCAGGCATTCAACCCCGAGGCACGGGATTTTCGTTATCCGGTACTTGGGAAGGCCTGGAAGTCCCGTGTTATTACCCCGGATCGAGAGGGCGTGTATCGGGTCCGGCTTGAAGTGCCGGAACAGGGATACAACGCCTTTTTGGTTGAACTCACACTGCCCGGCATGGCGGGCCAGCCCCAGGTCTACACGACGTCCGTGTTCATTACTCCGGATGACGAGCCCTTCGAAGTTGAGTCTCCCCTCAACCATCCGCGTACCCTGAGCTACTGGCAAAAACAGCTGGAATATGCCCGGCGCGGGCGCGCTGTCGACTATGAAAAATCAGATTTCCAGAAGATGTTACCGATTCGCGTACTGGGTAACTATATTGAGGATCTCGATGCCCTGAGTACAGCGTTGAACCATCCCGGCGCGGGGGCTCAATGCACCGCGGCGAGGTTGAACGTTCAGGCTGAGGAGTTGGGCTGGTACACCACCCTGTTCGTGTCGGATGGGGAAAATATCAAATACTGGCAGAGCTACGATCTGGCCGAACAGTACCATACCGAAGGGGCGGATGGGGCCGCTTCACTGGTTTGCAGGCTGCTTTCAGAGTACCGGCAATAAATGGTGTTTCACCGCTTCTTGGAAATCGGCCGGGGATGTCATTGACAATGGGGGTTGATGGGGAATCGTCTATCCTCCTCCGTCTTTCACGCTTCATTCCGGGAGATTTC
>JARRNW010000083.1:0-10150 GCA_037384565.1 Candidatus Thiodiazotropha sp. | reverse complement strand
AACCATCGTCTTCACAGTGTGCGCTTTGACCTTAATGGCGGGCTGCACCACTCAGCAGTCCAGTCAGGCCACATCCGAACCGCAAACAAAGCCGTCAATGACGGAACAAACCACGGAATCTGGTGGGCCGATCAGCTATCAGGGGCCCATGGTGGCTGAGGATCAAAGCAAACCAAAAAATGATTACAACATCACCATCAACTACGAACTCGGTATGCACTGTACCGGTTTTGACTTTACCTACTGTTGTGTCCTCCCCCCCTACAACTCGGTTCAGTCCCAGGTTGTAAAGACCGCGACGGGAAAGCGTAAGTATCCGGAACTGGTAGAGTCGGATCCCGAGGATCCGGCGGTGCTGGTGGATGGGAAGAAGCGCTTCAAACTCGAATACGGTCATATCGATAACAACTATTCCGAAGGCAACAAACTCAAATATTGGGACGTGCCTTATGACGTGAATGGGGATGGGACCTACGGGGAAGGCGAGAGTGTAGCAAATGCTTATTTTACCCACCTCTATGTCTACAAAGACCTGAAGGGCAGCAATCCCGAAAACACCAGCGCGGATGCCAAGAAGGCTTATGTGGGTATCCAGGTGCCCGTACCCCGGGACAACGGTCCGGGCGGCGCAGCCGTGCCCAGTCCAATGAAAGGCGGCCATCTGCACTATACCGGTGAGGTTGGCACCATCGTCTTCACCAAGTCTCCGGTGTTGGACAACGTGCCTATCGTGCTTACCAATCCGGGTATCTGGGATGCCCTGGGTCTACCGCTCACACCGTTCAATGACAGCGTTGCCGCCAAGGATCCCTTGACTCTGGTCGAGAGTGATATCCAACCCTTCCAGGAAGCCTGGGTGAGCCTGGTGGACGCGGACAGCGGCGCGCCGGTGCTCGACAGTCACAGTGGTAAGCCGATTACCTTTGTCGGCACCAACCCCATCGATGTGCCCAACTGCGCCAACTGTCACAGCAATGACACGGCCAACGGGGACAAATACACGCTCTACAAACAGGAGCGGGCCTTCTGGAAAGGTCTGGGCGCGAGTGACTGGATGGCCAACCTGAAAGCAACCTCGGTGTCCATCCTCGAGATGCATGATGATGTAAACGGCACCGAGTTCCTGAAGAGCTACGATCCAAACAGCCGCGCCGTGATGAACCGGCTCGGTCGCGATCCGGTACTGTGTCAGAAGTGTCATGCAGACAACGTCATCGGCGTACTGGGCGCGAAGACCTTCAAGGACAAGAAGACCGGTAAGGAACGGACTGTGCCGCCGTTGACCCAGGCGATTCACACGGTGCACCAGACCGCGGTGCCCATGCCCGACTCCCAGGGCCGTACCGCCGCCTGCCAGGGTTGTCATCCGGCCCATCGTCAAGACGGTAACATGAACGAGTATCCGATCACCCCGGATGGCAAGAACGCTTATGCCAACAAGGACAATCGGGATGCCGCCGGTGGATGCTATGTGGGTCGGGATGTGCACTCCAATCCTGGTAAGGACAAGGACGGTGTCGGCACCCCCGAACACCTGAATTCCGTCGGCGAATGGCTGCAGACCAACGTCTCCCAGATCGGTAATGACAAGGGTGGTAAGGGGCTTTGGTGCACCAACTGCCATAATCAGCTCACCCGGGAACTCTACCAGCGTGACAACCTCACCAACGCCTTCAAGCAAGAGGGTGCGACCCTGCGCAACAAGTCCTTGGACGAGATCGCCCAGGCCATCGGCGTAAGCCGCAAGGTGCTAGAGGAGAAATATCTCGATCCCAAGGTCGTGCTCAACGGCAAAGGCGAGGACACTGTCGGGGAATCCGGCATTCTGTTGACCTGGGCCAAGAAGCGCCTGGTACCCGATATTGCGGTGATCGCATTGCAGGGTAACGGTCCCATGGTGTCGAAGGATGAGGACGGAGATATCAGCGTGGTACCCCTGTCCGCCAACCCGGCGGTGGATATCGCATCCCTGAAACTGCCCGAGGGCGCTACCGGTGCCGCCGCGGTACCCTACGATGCCGCGACCAAGGGTCGTGACTACTGGCTGTCGCCGGGGGCGCCACACTGCGCTGACTGCCATGAAGCTCCCTTTGTCGAAGGCCAGGGTGGGGTTGCTTTCCCGATCAACCAACCGGGTAAGCACAGCCTGATGCGTTACTCCAAGGGACATGCTGGGCTGTCCTGTCAGTCCTGTCATCAGTCGATCCACGGGCTCTATCCGGTCACTCCGGGAACCGATGTCACCACCTATCGTCAGGCACCGCAGTACAACCCGGATGGCTCCCATGGCCCGTTCCGTTGCGCTGCCTGTCATGAGGTGAATGAAAACGGCGTGCCCTTCATTGCGGATGATGAAGAGCATGTGTGGAACGGCAAGCCGATTCTGGAAGACTTCGACTCCGCGGTATCCTGGATGCACGCCAGTGCGCCGGATCTGGGGGGTAAGGTTCCGGAAGAGTAAGTCGCTTGAAACCAACGCCCGGCCGTCTGGCCGGGCCTGTCTCGTAGTATGATCATGAGCGGGGGAGGTCCACTTCCCCCGATTTCATGAGTATCAGGATCCCACACAATGAATCCCAAAGATTTTCTCAAGACCGGCCTGTTGACGCTGGTCATCACCTTGGCGCAGCCCTGTTTTGCGGTGGCGGAATCCGAAGTGCTGGTAAGTGTCGGCCCACTCCAGGTAACTTCCCATGATCTGGAATCCGCCCTATCCAGTTTTCCCTTCGCCGATCGGGTACCCGGCATGGACGAAAAGGATCAAGCTGCGTTGCGGGGCGATATGCTGCAACGCCTGGTCGCTGCCCGATTACTGAGTCTGGAGGCTGATCGCCTCGGACTCGCTGAAGATCCGGGCTATCTCAAGGAGTTGCAGGAGTTTCGGCAGGGTTTGCTGTATCGCCACTACATGGATCGATTGCGTGAACACTTGAATATCCCGGAACCGGTCCTGGCGGATATGCAGGCCCAGTTTCACGGTGATTCGGATGGCCTCGCCGCCGCACGTTCCGCCTATCTGGCGGATGAATACCGGGCCTTGCGTTATCACACCATCCAGTATCTGCGTGAAACCTATCGGATCCAGGTGTACGAATCACGGATCAAGGGGGGCGCCATCCCATCGGATACCGTATTGCTGGATGGGGACGGTCTACGTATTACCTATGCCGACCTGATCACGAATCAACCCAAGCCCCCGAGCAATCCCGAGTGGGTGCGTGACCAACTTTACAAGCGCGCTGAACTGGTGACCGTAGCCAAGGCGGCGGAAGACGCGGGCGTGGACATCAGTGACAAACTGGTGTCGTTTTCCAGGGAGCGTCTGCCGGCCCTGCTCATGGAACGCAAACAGCAGGAATGGACTGCCGATGAACAGGTTCTGCGGGACTACTACCAGGAGCATCCGGAGATCGGACGCATCGAAGAGCGGCGACATATCGGACAGTTGGTCAGTGCCACCCGTGAGGCGGCGGAGTCCTTGCGAGAACGGATGGTCAAAGGCGAGAGCCTGTTCGAACTGGCAGCGCGGCACAGCATCGATCCCTACGGCCGGGAGCACCAGGGCGACATGGGCTGGCAGGTGGAAGGTCGCGGATATCCGGCCCTTGAGCAGGCCCTGGGACAGCTGAAAGATCACGAGATCAGCCCGGTAGTCGAAACTCCCATGGGATTTCATCTGGTGACGATTCTCGAGCGCCGCCCGGGGGGGCAGAAAAACTATTTGGCGATACAGGACCGGGTGCGCCAGCTGTGGATCGGGCAGCACTTGACGGAATATATGAATGACCTGTCCAAACGTTATCAGGTTGTCTGGCATCTGATGGATAAGGTTGATGCGCCCTGAGCGATATCCTGGCAAGGCAAAGGAATTCACGAGAATTCTGCTGGTTGGGCTGCTGATCCTGGTGGCGATTCCCGGCCGGGCGGAGAAGGCTGAACGTCCAACGCTGCCGGATGTTTCCTATCCGGATCTGAGTGGAAAATCCCATAGCCTGAAAGAGTGGCAAGGGCAGGTTGTGGTGCTCAACTTCTGGGCGAGCTGGTGTTCCCCCTGTCTGAGTGAGATCCGTCACCTGGTGGAGTATCAGAAAACCTATAAGCACCAGGGGATACAGGTGATCGGAATGGGTGTTGACGATGCCCGGCATCTGAAAAATGTTCAACGTTCACTGCAAATCAACTATCCGGTGCTGGTCGCTGGCGCGGAAGCAGGGCGCTCACTGCTCCATGCCTGGGGCAACGAGACCGGCATGATTCCCTACACCGTGGTGTTCGGCAAGGATGGCCGGGTCGTGGGGGCGCACCGGGGAGTGTTTGATGATCAGGCGTTGGAAGAACTGGTCCTGCCTTTGCTTGGCTCGGAGTGAACCGGGACTTCAAGCGGTATTTGTCAGGTTGAATGGTTTGCTACTTGGATTGTTTTTTTACAACCCTGAAGACAACCGGCATGCCCCTGAAAAGGCGCATGCCGAGAATCGTGTGTGATGCGATTAGTGGCCGAAAATCAGGCCATTACATCGATGTTTCCGCCAACCGGCCCGTTAGCCTTGGGTTTCGGAGCGCTCTGCTCGATCGATGCGATCAGCTGGGAGGCCATCTCTTTTTGCATCTCCATGACTTTCTTCTGCATGGCGACGCCGGTTTCGGTGGCAGGCTGAGTGGCTGTATTGGTCAGTGCGGTGATGGAAGATGCGCCAACCCCTGAAACGTCCATAATATCTCTCCAATAAACATGTGGACCATCAATACCAGCGGCCCGTTTCGGCGAACCTTGATATGCGATGGGCCGATTCGGCCGATATCGGGATTTTATTGACTAATCGGAGCTTGCCGGTTGGGAGGGGGTAGCGGGTTGTATGGCTTCGAAATGATGCCCATTCCAGCGATAGGAGCGACCGACCTGTCCGTTCTCGCCATACAGAATCAGATCGCGCCCGAAATGGGGGATTTTGTACGCCTTATCTGCTTGATAATCCGGCAGAATGTCGTTTGAGATATCAACCCAGCGTCCTTCATGACGGCGTAAAAACACCGTGTGCTGACCCTGGGTCCACTGGGTCTGTAGCGCAAACACCGGTCCGTCTTGCCTTGAGCTGAAGCGTCCGAGTTCGTATCCCGGAAGTCCGCCGTCAGCAGCGATCCGGACGAAACCGTTTTTCGTATCCATAACCATGAGTCGTGGACTGTCGGGCTTGATCAGCTCCCAACGTTCCAGCTGGGTCGCGGGTAAATATTTGCGGGGAGTCGAGAGAAAATCCTCGACCAGCGATCCCGGTTTCGCAGGCGGTATCCGGGGGATCCAAGGTGCCAGTTGGACCCGTGCTTCCGCCTCGGTCGTCACCCCATTCAATGCCTCGCTGGCATCCTCCAGATACTGAGCATGAAGTTGAATCCGTCGATACACGCTGCCTCCGACATGCACTTCTCCGCCCGCAATAGCCGGACGGGAAAAGGTCTCCAGCAGAACCAAATCTTTGGCGCCTTCGGGTCCCAAGCTGAATATCCGGTTCACTACCAGATCGAAATACTCATCCAAGGGTTCGGGGGATTTGACGATGACCTTCAAGTACTCTTTCTGAGTGGTACTTGGGATCAGATACCAGATCCAAACCTGCCGATCGGGATGGTACTGCTGAAAAACCAGCAGAGTCCCATTCGTGTCCGCGCCAAAATCCACTATTTCTGGATCGTGGATCAGCTCGGCGCCCTCGGGCAATACTCGTTTGACCCATTCGGCCTGGGTTTCACCGTCGCGCATCGGAAAGCGGTCATCCGGTCCAAAGTCCACGCCGGTAACCGCCCATGCGTTACCGATACCCAGTAGCAGGATGCACAGGGTGACAAGCCTGAACAGCGCCATGCCTGATGTGCTCCGATGGGCATGCAGATACTTCATCGTGTTGGCTCCCAAGAATGCCATGCTCATCGAAAAACCAGACTGTTGGATACTATGGTTCAATGATTGCGGAATTTGATGTAGGCCTGGGCAATCTTTGTATCATAGTGATTCCGGGCATAACCGGAACCATTGTACAATCGGGCAAAGGTTGCCCAGTCATGGTTCTTCAGCGCCCGGTGCATGGATGGATTCGATTTGATGAAATTCACAAAGGCATCCAGCTGTTTGCCTTCGGACGTGCGCATGTCTTTGACGAAATCCTGAACGTTACTGTACCCGGCGGCCTTATAGTTGAAGCCCATGATCTGAAACTTTCCCCAGGACGCCGACTTGAGCGCGGCAGTTTCGTTCAGGGCCGCTGCCTTGGCCAAACGCCCATGTTCGGCGGCACCCCCCTTATAGAGGCCGCGGTTCCAGTGGCTGCTTGAGATGTCCGGGTGTGATCCATTGTAGCGTCCACCGGTCAGTCGGCTGAACTGATGGGCCTCGAACAGGATTTTCGGTTGGCCGTTCGAGAGAAATCCGCTACCCGCGGCCTCCACATCGGCCACAGCTTTGATCGATGCCACATCCACCCCCAGGCTTTGCGCCGCACGCTGCCAGTCCGCTGAAGTCATGCTCTTGCCACCGGCCTCGGATGTCGCAGTGGAACCGGGTTTCACGGGTGAGGCCTTCAGACTGCTTGTATCGACCACCACATTGGTCAGGCTCGATTGTCCCCCAACCGTGTTAAAAAACCGGCTGTGTTCACTGGGCGCCAGGGTCAGGCAGCCGGCGGAGTAGGTATTATTCGATCCACCGATATGAATATGCATCCCGTAGTTACCCTTGGGGCTCTGGCGGTTATCGTCGAACAGTCCATTGTGGTTCACATCCCTGTCCGCCACTTGGTCGGACGACGACAGAAAGGCGTCTTTACCTCGATAGCTTCCACGCCGAAAGGTGTAGGTTCCTTCCGCAAGCCGGCCCTGATCGAGACGCCCATCGCCGTTAACGTCCGAACCCATGGGTTTGCGCTCATAGGCGCCTCGGTGTTCGTATTGGCCAGAAGGGTCCAGGTTTGCATTGAGTTCCTGGACGTGTTTGCCCCCGTTCGAATCCTTCCACAGAAGCACCATACGATCGTCGTATTGACCTTTACCGGTATTCACATGGGTAGAGGTTTCCACCCTCAGGGAGAGCGCGACCTTCTCTCCCCGAGACAAAGATTGCTCTGCCTTTTGCGAGCCCTGCTGCTTGAGAATTGACTCATAGAGATCGAATTTCTGAGAATCATTCAGATTTTTTGTGTCAGGGAGCTTGCCGGGAGTTACCCGTCCATTGGGAATGCTAGCGGTTGAGGTGTTACCCTCCTGGGAGGGCGAATTCGAACTGCCTTGCGAGGTTGTGTCGTCTTGAGGAATCAACAGGGTGTCGTTCGGATAGATGATATTCGGGTTGCTGATGTTATTGGCTTTAGCGAGTGCATCGACACTGACCCCAAATCGATCGGCAATCGCCGACAGAGTGTCCCCATGTTGGATGGTGTAAGAACGAGCGGCTGGAACTCTTAGGCTATCACCTGCGTAGATCAGATCCCGATTGGCGATTTGAGGATTGAGCGCCATTAAGTGATCCACTGTTGTACCGTAACGCAAGGCAATTTCACTCAATGTGTCTCCCTGCTTTATGGCGTAATTCTGTGATCCGGCGTCATGGTTGTTCAACTGGGAAGTATTATTTGCATTGCTCACAGAACTGATAGACTGGGTGGTCATGACAAACTCCTTTTGTATTTCCGTTTCAAGCACTGGGTTTCACAAGGTCTCGACTACTTGCCAGATATTGGTGCTCGTTGGGCACATCGGTGCGAGTGATCCCTGATTGGTATAACCCATCATGGAGACTTTTATGTTAATAGGGTTGGTTTCGGGTGTACGTGAAACCGGATTCTGGGCCGTTTGATGCTTTCATGATCAAACATGAAGGTGAACTGTGCATCGTAAGGCCCGTTGGTTTGAGGAAGCATCCGAATAATTAATCGCATTTGCAACCCAAGACAGCTAGCAGGGTTGTGGTGTGGCTGGGTGATTCAGAAATCGTTATTGCATAATAACTAGGGATTTTATGGAAATCCGTCGATAGGGAATAGGGGGGGCGGTCTACTAATAATACTGCTCATTATACACCTTCCATGTATATAACGTGATTTACAACTTCTAAATTCCGTGTGGTGGATAGTGCCTTTGGATTATTGGGTAATCCTTTAAATCACTGTGTGTCCGCTTGAAATATTCGGAATCTGTACTTCTATTTGTTGGTGTTGGGATTTGGTATAGCGCGATACCGCCGAAATGTATTTTTAGCTGTTTATTCTTAAAAAGGGAAATAAATTCCTGTATTTTGACTACTGGATCACGCAAATTCTCTGTTCAATAGGGCAATCGGTCCCACCACAAATTAAGGGCTTTTACTTTCAAGTTTTGTGAGCAAAGCGTACTTGTCTTCACAGCTATCATGACAAAATCACATATTGTGAAAGCCCTCTTAAGCTGTTGACGAAGTAAGCAAAGAGCAGTGGCGAGGAGCCTGTGTTGACGTGCGTAAAGCACTAAGAGAATTACGTTGGATACTGTTTCGTCATTCATCGACGAGATCAAATACTGATATGATTTTCCTGGTGGTTGGTGACCTGGATATCCCAGGGCAAATTCCAACTAAATTACGCACGCTGTGAACGACAGCGAAAGACATATTTTGCCGCTGTCAACAGGATGTTATGTCGTTGCAAAATCTGGATATGGCTGTATTTGATTGCAGTATCTATAAATTCTGTGCTAGGGATGTTTGTAATGATTAGACAACTGCCACTAACTGTACTTTTACTTTGTTATTTTATGGTCAATGCTTACGCAGACTATCCTGCTAACGGAAAAATAATTTTTGAGACTGATTTTAAAAATGATGGAGCTTATTTTGACACGGGAACAAGTTTTATCCGGCATACAGATCTACCAGAAGGCTGGGATGGTATAAGGACGAATCAGGGGACTATACGAGGTGTTCCGGGTGCGGGCGTTAATGGCTCTGTAGCTCTCAAATTCGAATGGCCCTCCGGTGGTACTGCATTAGCAACATCATTATTCAAACACCTGACAGGGGATGAGTCTACTGGTTATGATGAAGTCTTTATTCGGTACAGGGTTCGATTACCCAACAATTTTCAAGCAGGCTCTCCCGGTCTTGCTCTGCCATACTGGAAATGGGGACGGTTATGGCAAAATTGTGGACTGGATGGAGCTAAATGGACCGAAAATCGTACGGATTCTTATTTCATAGTATGGAACTGGGGGAGCGGATTACCGAAATGGGGAATTAAGAACAATATCATCATGAGTGAGAACCTTGCTACCAATAACAAAGGTAGTGCCGGAAGCCCTGCCGTAGGTGCAAAGTGGTATGATGGAGTTGCTGGTGACAAAAAAGGTACACACATTGGTGTGCCGGGAATGTGGGATAATGTAGGGGCCGGAGCGATTGAATTTGATCATGAATCAGGTTCTGATACACGTAAATTATTCGATCAAAGTGGTCAAACCTGGCATACATTTGAGTGGCGATATAAATTGTCCAGTACCGATACCGCGAATGATGGTGTTTTTCAAGTCTGGTTTGATGGTATAGAGCAAATTCCTCCACTCCCCGTAAGTACTCCAGCCCAATCGATAGATAGGCCTATGGATAGAAATTCTCTGATGACGGCGGCTAAACCCGGTTTTAATCTTTTCACCTTGTTTGATAATATTTCAGGTTGGAATAGGCACTGGAACGATACTGGCATTGAAGGCGGTATCTATATCAATGATGTTGTAATAAGTACGAGCCGTATTGGGCATAATTATAATGTTGGCCAAGCGCCAAAGCCTCCCTCGGATTTTTCAGTGCACTAAAATAATGATGATTAAAACAAAATTGATTAGGTTGTTAATAAAAACAAATTTGATATTTAATTTCATTCTTGTCAATAACCCATTCTGTCCGTAAGGCCGGAGTTCGTAGGACGTGGATATTTCGCTGGATGTGGTGCAGGAACTGGCCCCGGATCAGGCCTCACTGACAGCAGCAAAAAAATTGCTCAAGCCTGCCAAATGGCCTGTCAAAGGCCAGGCTCCCAGTGTCAATACCATCTGGGGCCAATGTCAGGGTTCCGGTGCCAATCCTTACTACACCATGGCGGATGTGGTTGATCACGGCTACAAATGCACCTGTCCC
>JARRNW010000082.1:0-20259 GCA_037384565.1 Candidatus Thiodiazotropha sp. | reverse complement strand
GACAAGGGCGCGCCATTGCCTACGAACCGTGCCCCGAAGGAAATGCCCTTGGGGTACGCCTTGTCTTGGGAAATTTGGGGGCTTCTGATTTCCTAAAGCAGTATAGGACACCACACTAGTACCAGATCGAGACGTAGGCCTTGACCACGTTCGCGGAGTAGGAGTACAGGGGCTCCTCACCCGCGACCCCGCCCTGGGTCATGTCCCGGAAATCGTCATAACTGTAGCGCATGTAGTCGAAATCCAGGTTGAAACTGCCGCGATCGATGAACTGCCAGAACGCCGGTTTGAGTTCGTAGCTGACCCCAAAGCCGAGTGTATGACTCTGAAAAGTGCTCAGCTCCTTGTCCCGAGCCATATAGGTAAAGGCCCCTCGTCGTAAAAACAGGTCACTGTAGAAATCCGCGCCCTCCTGGGTGTAATAACGGTAGCGGATATCGAAAATCCAGTGATCCCGAAAAGGGTGAGAGTATCCAATCTCCACATTATTGGCACTCACACCCCAGGTGTCGCTGAAATAACGATATTCGCCGCTCAATGCAGCCCGGTAGGGAAGATAGTATTTGAGTTTAAACGCCACGGCATTACTGGTCCGGGTCCTGGGATAGTTTTCCGGCAACAGGCTATAGCCCTTTTCACTCAGGGGATCGAGATATCGGTAGGAGCGGTAGGCACTACCCAGAAAGCCATCATCGGTGATGGTCTCCCAGTTGATCGCGGCGATACTCTCCTTGCTCAATACCTGGGTCAGGCTGACCCGATAGTTCTGGCGCTTCGCCGTTTCCGAGAAGTCCTCATCCCCGTTTCGACTGATATCGTCATTACCCACAGAATAGCCCAGGGTCACCGTGGTCAGATCCCCAAACATATCGTGGCTGATATTGAAACTGCTGGTCTCTGACAGATAATCGCTTTCGTCACTCTTGATCATCGATAGCGTCATCAGAGTCTTGTTATGCAGATAATCCACCGACAACGTGGTCTCATTTCGCTCTTCAGTGTAGGGAGAGGCCATGCTCACCACATCCACCGAGGCACTTGAGATACTGTCCACCGCATAGTCGGCGGAGACGGAGAAGGACTCTCCCACGGACTTGCGCACCTGCAGGGTCGGGCCGTCCACCTCGATACCACCGCCATCGTAGCGGTGATACATCACATCCGCCCGGTCCTCGGGAAGCACTGTGGCGAACAGGGTACCGCTACCGGGTACCGCACTCAGCAGGGCCAGGGCGACGCCACCGGCCAGGTAACGCCATCGGGTCTCAGTTACAGCCACAACCGCCCCCTCCTCCACCTTCGGCGCCCCGCGCCGACTCCCGGATTTGATGGACATGACTGCTGTATCCACTGGAAATGGGATTGCGATCAAAACTCATGATGGGATCGGCCAGATGTGCCCGCTCATAGGGCTGCACCCAGGGTTCCACACTGCAACCTGTCATCAGCAGGCTGACCGCAATCATTGGCAGGAACCGGATGGGACTTGGCAGACGCAGCATGTTCATTCCCGTAACAGGTTTCTGATCTGTTGTTGATACTCGTCTTCGTAGCCGGGCATGTAACCTTTGTGCAGATGACGCACCTTGCCGTCCCGGTCGATCATGAAAGTACTGGGCATCGCCTTGACGTTATAGGTCTGGCTGACCTGATTTTTCGAGTCATAGAGCACAGGAAAACTCACCGGAATCTCTTTCAATACCTTGTCGCCGGCGCCGGGCTCTTCATCCACATTCACCCCGAGCAGGGTGAATCCCATGTCCTTGTAACGTTCGTACAACTGTTGCAGCAGGGGCATCTCCTGACGGCAGGGGCCGCACCAGGAGGCCCAGAAATTCACCATCACTACGTTGCCGCGCAGTTCGCTCAGTTTGATGTTTTCACCACTGCGGCTCTTGAGGGTGAAATCAGGCGCGGGCTGGCCTTCTGTCGCGGCCTCGGCGGACGCCGGTGCCGCCAGCATCCAGCCGCTTAAAAGCAGGCCGATCAGGCCCTGTGTGAGATACCGATATGTCATGATCACTGATTACCTCTAGAAGAAAAAGGTCAGACTGCCACTCAATTCAAAGTTATTGGTGGTCTTGGTTTCACCCAGGAGATCGGATTCAAACAGATGATCCCGGGCATTCAGATGCAGGGTGAGCCAGTCACTGATCAGTAACCGGTAGCCGGCACCGACGTTGTAAGTGAAGGCGTCATCCCCGGCAAAGTGGGTGCTACCGATTCCGGCAATGAGGTAGAACTGGCTGTTGTAGGCCGCCTTGCCGCCGAGGAAAACCTCGCCGGGCAACAGATTGTACCCCACCGACAGGTTGTAGTAGGTCAGCTTGCGTTCGCTGTCAGTTAGCAGCTGCACATCACCGCTCAACTGCTCATAACTGGTCTCGTTCGCCTTGGTGCTGCCCAGAGCCGCCTCCAGAAACAGGGATTCGGTGCCGTGGTAGGCGAGCCGCGCCCCATACAGAGTGCTGGTACCGAAGTCTTCGATGTTCATCAAACCAGCAAAGGCCCCGATCTCGAAGTCCTCGGTATCGAATTCCGGCTCTGTGATGTCCCGACGGGCGATTTCGGGTTCGATCAGGAGCTCCTCACGGGGTTTATCCCCCAGGGGTTCCACGGCCTGGGCCGGAGACACCACCACCAGGGTATACAAGCCCACTGCGGTCAGAAAAAGAAACCGAGTCCGATTTTCCACTGGTCAAATTCCTCATTGTCTTCACGGCTGGTGAATACCGTATAGTGGCGAAATTCACCACGTACGAAAAAGCGTCGGGTCAGATAGACCCGCAATCCCGCGCCCACATGAGCGGTGGTATCGGTGCGGTCCTCGGTCTCCACCAGGGTAGTACTGGGTTCGGTCCGGATGACACCGCTCCCGAGGGTAAAAAACGGGCTATAGGTCCATTCTGGAAAGGGCTGGGATACCAGATTGACGTCCACCAGATACTCGCTGGAGTAGTCGCCCAGTGCCTGGGAAAAGCTGAGCTCGGTGGAAAGATTCTCATTGAAGGCATAGCCTGCGTAGAGACCCAGAAGGGAGGCACCCTCCATATCACCGCCATAAAAACTGAACTCCCACACCCGGTTGCGGAAGTCGTCCAGATCAAAGGTGGTGAGTTGCAGTGGTGAACCGTCCGCGTAGTGGGTCTGGCGGATCTGATCGATCGACACCCAGCCCTGAAAACCCCGTGGTCCTTCGACCAGAAACCAATCGGTGCGACGTTTGTAAATCCGCACCCATTCATTGCGTTCCGCCACGTATTGCACGGGATAGACGCTACCGGGACCGGTATGCATCTCGATGAAAGGCGCCGAGACCTGCACTTCAACGGGCGCATCATCCGCCGCAGCCGACAGGGGGATCAGCCCCAGTAGCCAGCAACAGACCCACAGGGGCCACACACGTACAAACCTGTTCTGTCTCAAACTTCAGTCATCCACTGGGGCCGCGAAGGGGTCATTGTAGTACTGTGCACCAATATCCAGCCACTCGGAAATCAGTCGCAACTCAGCATCCGTAAGATACCCGGCATGAGCGCCGCCGCTATCGAACACTTCCATGAAACGGCTGTCAACGGCGGATCCTGCCGTCATGGACGGGCCGCCAGGTACCGGAACCGTTACATCCGGCAACGGAATCGGGTTACCGTCCCCATCCAGCACCAGTTCCCCGTTTTCATCGGTTTCATAGAGTTGATTGCCGTTGGCATCGGTGGCGGGCACCAGTACATCCACCAGAATCCCGTCAACCACCTCCTGCATGTCATCGGGATAGAGCAGTTCCCGATACGAGGTCATATGCTCCGGCTCATCCTCCGAGGCACTACCGGTGAGATCGAGCTGGGCATCCGGAACCACTGTCTCCCCATTGTCGTCCGCATCGTGGCAGCTGACACAGGTGTGGTCTTCGATCAGGTTGCCCTCCCCGTCTTCGACAGTGCGGGGTAACTCCCAGAGGGGGTGGATGTTCTGTTCATAGTGGATGATGGATCGACACAGGGCATTCCAGTTGTTGGCGCAGGTAGTGTCGCTCAAAGGTGTCGCCGTATCCAGATCCGCATAGCGGTAGGCGAATTCTGCTTCAACCTGGGTGGTTTCCGGATCGGACCAGACATCCACGAATTCCGGGTCAAGGGTAGGATCGCAGGCCGCGGCCAGACATTGCAGGCGATTGCGGGTCTCGGCCATGGTCTCGCCGACATCGCTCCAGAGTTCCGGGTTGGCGTTGGGGAATGGCTGACCGGTAACCAGACTGCCACTGTTAATGCTTGGAGGGGTGGCGCTGAGCCGCCCGTGGGGCAATGGGTTATCACCCTCGTGGCAACCCCCGCATTCGATCACCTCTCCAGGGCGGAACTGCAACCAGAAGGGATGTACACCACCCACCCGGCGACCCTGTTTGTCCAGCACACTGAAGCTCACCGGGACATTGGCCGGCACCTTGACCGCCACCGAACCATCCGGTTCGATCGGGGCATAGCCCAGGATCTCACGCATCCCGTACTGGGTGGTGCGGCCATACGCGGTGTTGGGGAAATTTAATACATCATCGTCCGGAATCGTGACCTGCTTGACGAGTCTCAGGAAACGCGGCTCACGGTCGTCCGGGCGGGTCTGGGAGGGGTTCGAAACGGTCGTCAGGTCAGGTTCCGCCGTATCGACACCATCCAGGTCGTAGACGCTGCGAATCTGCAACAACCCAGCCTTGTCGTCCACCAGGGTAGGATCGAGATCGATCCCGGCAGTCTTGTCATAACGAATCGTCGGTTCGGTTCGCTCAACCGCCACCACCACATCGGTGAAGACCATCCCCTCCTGGGGTTTCACGATTGGCAGTTGCGTGCCCTGGGACGGATCGTAGATGAACAAACTGTAGAGGGGCGGCGCTGCCTCGGTATTGGGGTCGGCCAACCGTTCATCGGTACAGGGCAGGATCCGCCCATCTTCAATGACCCGGCAGGGACTCCAACTGATGAGCATACGCTCGGTGTTGTCGAACAGGGGGTAGGCACTACGCAATTGGCCGCCTGCGGACAGCGAGCCGTCAGTGGTGACCTGGTGCTGGGTGGCTAGGGTCTGGGCCGGACCGGTCATGCCCAGGTTGTCCCAAGTAGGGGCGTCGTTGTCGATATAGGTCTCGGTATCGATGAAGATCAGACTGCCACCCTCATCGGTGCCGTCAAAGGGCAGCAGCAGGGCAAGCATCCGGCCGTCCGGCATCTCCTGGGGACGCAGGAACTGCACCGTGCTGTCTCCGGTACCCGTTTCATGACTGTTGAGTCCGTACAGAAGCTCCAATTCGGTGCCGTCCGGATTCATGCGATAGAGATGGATGGCGTTGTTGCCGTCCGCATTGTCCCAGCGACTGAACACGATCTGCCCGTTGGCTAACACACTGGGTGAGAAATCATGGCTGCGGTTAAAGGAGATCTGGGTAATGCGGCTGCCGTCCGCGTTCATCACATGCAGGACCATGGCGGGTTCGTTGACCGTACGCTCCATGGCCAGATATTGGGGCTTACCCTCGTCGAGCAGGCGCGCCTTGGCGAGACGCTGACGAGTAGAGGAGAAGACAATGCGACCATCCGGGAGGTAGTAAGGGAACCGGTCATGCCCGTCCTCAGCGGTGATATCCGAAACGATGACCCGCCTGAGCTGCGCGGAGGGGATATCGTACTCCCAGATATTCCAGGTCGGCTGATCCTCAGGCTCAGCATCTTCGATCAGCGGCAGGCGCAGGGAGAACAGCAGCTTGGTGCCGTCATAGGAGACCGACACATCACGGACATCCCCCTGTCCCCCGGTCACTGAACCGGTGACATTGACCTCGTCGGCACTGCCCGCGGCGAAATTCTTGTAGTACAGGTCGCCACCGGACTCACTGCTCTGACTTACCCGGATATCCGTATTGCTCTGCTCGTTGATCGGGCGTTTCACATAGGCTATCGGATAGTCCACAACCACAGGATCGGGATCCTGACTGCTACCGCCGCCACAACCCGACCATAGAGGGACGGACAGGAGCGCAGCGACATAAGGTACGAGTACCTTGCGTAGAACAACGTTCATTTGATGTGAGGGCTCCCGATGATACGAATCGACGACCGCTTTTTCGAATAGCGTTGAATTTCGCTATCGACTAATAAAATCATAGACTTGAGAGTCTACCCAATCGAAAACCCCATTCAGTGCATGAGTTCACAACTTGGAAGAACAGAGATCACGATTCCGCCACCTGCCATTGACACCGAGGCCATTCCGTAAGAAGAAAGAAACATCGTGCAAAAAAATGTGTGGCGCTCTCCGAACAGGACGCTCTCATCATGACGCAAGAGCCAGGGACAGGCCCAGGGTCAGGCAACACACCCGCACCCCCGGTTTTCGACCCGTTCGAAGTGTACAGTTTGAGAGGCATCGCCATCATGTCAGCCATGTGTCCGCCGTCAGGCCCCGGATCATTGATGAAACTCGTCGCGTTCAGTATGGCCCTGCTGTGCGCCGGCCCAGCGCTATCCGGCCCCAGGGAACAGGCCAAACGGATGCATGACCGGATTGCCGGCGTGCCCCCCAGTGCCGAGGTGCTGGAGCAGATGGTCAGTGATATCGAAAACAACGACCCCCTCGCCGCCGCCATGCTGGCGATTGAGAATCCCAACTTCTACAACGTCACATTGAAGAACTGGGCGACCCCCTGGACCAACGAAGAGATGACGCCTTTCGCGCCCCTCAACGACTACACCGCCACGGTGATCGGTATGGTACGCGACGAGGTACCGTTCAACCAGTTGCTCTCCGCGGATATCATCTATGTCGGGAGCAATACTCCGGCCTACTCCAACGATAACAACGCCCACTATGAGGCGATGGAAGAACAGGGCCTGAATCTCAAGGAGGAGCTGCGCCGGGCCACCCAGTCAAGCGTGACCGGACTGCCCCCCGAGGGTACCGCCGGGGTCATCACTACCCGGGCCGCGGCGCGGGCCTTTTTTGTCGACGGTACCAACCGGGCGATGTTCAGCTTCACCATGCTCAATCATCTGTGCCGGGACCTGGAGCAGATCAAGGATCCGACTCGACCTCATGACCGGGTTCGCCAAGATGTGGCTCGCAGCCCGGGGGGCGACAGCCGGGTGTTCTTCAACAACTGCGTCGGCTGTCATGCCGGGATGGAACCCCTGACCCAGGCCTACGCCTACTACGGCTATGACTACCCGGAAGAGGATATGGAAGCCGGGCACATCTCCTACACCCCAGGCGAAGTACAGCACAAATACCAGATCAACACCGGCGTGTTCAAAGATGGTTTCGCCACCCCGAACGACCATTGGGACAACTATTGGCGCCAGGGACCCAACGCGGCACTGGGCTGGGACACCAGCCTGCCCGGCAGCGGGGATGGGGCCAAATCCCAGGGGCAGGAACTGGCCAACAGCCAGGCCTTCGCCGAGTGCCAGGTCACCAAAGCATTCGAGGCCATCTGCCTGCGCCCCCCGGTGGACAGCGCGGATCGGAGCAAGATCAGTGAGATCACCACCAACTTCAAATCCGGTTACAACATGAAGCAAGTGTTTGCCGAGACAGCCGTCTACTGCGCGGGGGATTGAATCAGTGAGCAGGCAAAAGGGTTTCAAGAAACTGATGAATGGGGCACGAATAGCGGCCCGGCTACTGCTTCCCACGGTGGCACTGGTCGGCCTGCAGGCGTGTCAGGACGGGGTCTCCAATGAAGCCCAGCAGGAGACCACCGTCACCACCAGCACCTACAACGGACCGGCCGCGCGCACCAGTGACATCCAGGGCTACCGGATCAGTGTATGGGAGCCATTACGGAAACAAAACCGCTGCGGCGCTTGTCACGGCGCGGGTGGCCAGGCTCCCTTGTTCGTGCGCGAGGACGATGTCAACCAGGCCTATGAAGCGGTCAACCCCTTCATCAATCGCAGCGAACCCGACGAATCCGCTCTGGTCACCAAAGTGGCCAACGGACACAACTGCTGGGAGGCCAGCAACAGCGCCTGCGCCACCATCATCACCAACTACATCCAATCCTGGTTGGGCGACGGCAGTGGCGGTGGCCGGCAGATCGAACTCGAAGCACCTCCGGAAAAGGTCGTGGGTGAAAGCAAGTCGTTCCCCAACGACTCGACCCTGTTCGCCACCCATGTGCATCCCCTGCTGAGCGAATATTGCTCAGAGTGCCACGTAGAAGATGCCGCCTCCCCCCAGTCCCCCTACTTCGCCAGCCCCGATGCGGACAGCGCCTACGCGGCGGTAAAAAACTCCATCGATCTGGATACCCCGAGCAACTCCCGTCTGGTACAGCGCCTCATCGAGCTGCACAACTGCTGGGATGACTGTCCGGAGAACGCCCAGGAGATGCAGAGTGCGATCACCCGCATGTCGGATGCGATCGACCCCACCCCGGTGAATCCGGAACTGGTGGTGAGCCACGCCCTGTCCCTGCCGGAAGGCACGGTAGCCAGCGGCGGCAGCCGCCAGGAGAACGATGTCATCGCACTGTATGAGTTCAAGACCGGCGAGGGCAACATCGCCTATGACACCAGCGGCGTGGATCCGGCTATCAATCTCACCCTGAGCGGAAATATCAGCTGGGTCGAAGGCTGGGGTCTCGAGTTCAAGGACGGCAAGGCCCAGGGCAGCACCAACGACAGCCGTAAACTGGCGCAACTGATCCAGGCAACCGGCGAGTACACCATTGAGGCCTGGGTAGTACCCGCCAATGTCACCCAGGAGGGGCCGGCCCGCATCATCAGCTACTCGGCAGGCGTCGATGACCGGAATTTCACCCTGGGTCAGACACTCTACACCTACAACTTCCTGCACCGTTCCAGCACCACCGACGGCAACGGCGAACCCGCCCACTCCACCTCGGACGACGATGAGGACTTGCAGGCCGCGGAACAGCACGTAGTGGCCACCTTCGACCCGGAACACGGCCGACGGATCTATATCAACGGGGTATTCACCGACGATGAGGACGAAACCGCCCCGGGCAATCTCAACGACTGGGATGACACCTATGCCCTGGTCCTCGGCAACGAAGCCTCCAGTGACCGCCCCTGGGAGGGCAAGGTACGCCTGTTGGCGATTCACAACCGGGCACTCACCGAATCCCAGATCGTACAGAACTTCGAAGCCGGTGTTGGCGAGAAGTACTTCCTGCTTTTCAACGTCAGCACCCTGGTCGACCTGCCCCAGAGTTATATCGTGTTCGAGGTCAGCCAATACGATAACTACAGCTATCTGTTCCGCCAACCGAAGTTCATCAGCCTGGATGAGACGGTAGTGCCGGGAGATATCCCCATCCAGGGCATGCGCATCGGCATCAATGGTAAGGAAGCAGCTATCGGTCAGTCCTATGTCCGTCTCGACACCAGCCTGAACGCCACGGAGTATTCCCAGAACGGTCAGCTGCTGTCACGTATCGCAACGGTCATCCCCTCTGAGAAAGGCGCCCAGAGCGATCAGTTCTTCCTCACCTTCGAGCGTCTGGGCGACCAGACCCATGTGTTTACGGAACCGGCCCCCCTGCCCGTGGCTACGCCCGTCGACGGGGAACCCCGCTCCAAAGTGGGTCTGCGCACCTTCGATGAAATCAACGCCAGCATGGCCGAACTGACCGGTGTCAGTCAGACCCTGGAAGCGGTTCAGACGACCTTCACGACCATTCGCCAGCAGCTCCCGTCGAGTGAAGACGTCAACGGTTTTCTCTCTTCCCATCAGGTTGCAGTTTCCCAGCTGGCTATCGAGTATTGCAGCGCACTGGTGGACGACACAACCCTGCGGGCCAGCTTTTTCCCTGGGTTCAGCTTCACCACCAATGCCAACGACATTTCCAACGCCACCTGGCAGAGTCAGGTCGTGGCGCCTTTGATCAGCCGCTTCCTGGGTGAACAAGGCAGCCTGTGCCTCACTGCTGGGCAGCGCCGTGGTGTTGTTGCAGTAACATTCGGATGGAATTAAGACTATGCGTAGAAAAGTGAAAAATCTCTCCCCGGATGACCCGCTGCTCCATCCCGACCACCCCCGTCCGGTAACCCGTCGGGACTTCGTCCGCCAGGGGTTGCTGAGCGGTCTGGGGATGGTCACGGGCCCCTCCCTGTTTGGCCTGTTTGCCAATCCGAGACAGGCCCAGGCAGCGCTCTCCTCCGATCTGCAAGCCCTGAAAAGCAGCTGTGGCATCGACACTCTGGGGGGAGGTAAAGTGCCATTCATCTGTTTTGACCTGGCCGGTGGCGGAAACATCGCCGGATCCAATGTCCTGACCGGACTCCAGGGCGGTCAATTCGACTTCCTGACCACCGCCGGCTACAACCGTTTGGGGCTGCCCGGGGACATGGTGCCGCCGATCCTCAACCCGACCAGCGGTCTCAGCGATTACATCAACACCGAACTCGGCCTGGCATTTCACTCCGACAGCGCCTTCCTGCGCGGTATACTCGAAAAGGTTTCGCCGGGAAACCGGGCCAACGTCAACGGCGTGGTGATACCGGCCCGTTCGGAAAACGATACCTCCAACAATCCCCACAACCCCATGTACGCGATTAACCGTTGCGGCGCAGATGGCGAACTGCTCACCCGCGGTACGCCCCACCAAGGTGGACCGCCCGAGCGACACCACCGGTCTGGTGGACACCGGTAAACTGGTGGGACTACTCGACCAGGGCGACGCGGTCGCGGTTATGGAAGCGATCCAGCGCATTTCGGATCTGAAACTCGACCGTGTCAACACCGGTGTCACCACCGATGACGTCGTCAAGGAGCTGGTCCGTTGCGGCTATGTGAAGAGCGCGGATCTGGTCGACCGCTACGGGGATCCCGCCGCCCTGGATGTCACCGCCGACCCGGACATCATCGGGCCCATCTTCTCCCAGGATGAGTTCGACGGCGAGGGCGAATTCCGCAAAACCGCCTCGATCATGAAGCTGGTGGTCAACGGCTATGCCGGCGCCGGAACCGTCACCATGGGAGGATTCGACTACCATACTGGGGACCGTTCCACCGGCGAGCTACGGGATCTGCGCGCCGGACGCTGCATGGGCGCCTGTATCGAGTACGCCGCACGCCTGGGTATGCCCCTGATGCTTTACGTCTTCAGCGACGGTTCACTCACCAGCAGTGGCGCGGTGGACAACTCCGCGGACGGCCGGGGCAAGGGCGTATGGACCGGGGACAACCAATCCACCGCCGCCTCGTTCTTTCTGGTGTACAACCCGAGTGGCCCGGCGACCCTGACGGGGGGCAGCCTGGACGAACAGCTGCGTCACCAGCAGATCGGCTATTTCACGGCGGATGGCGCGGTGGACAACGGTTCGAGCCCGGCGGCCAACAACGTCAACCAACTGGTACTGACCGTGGCCCTGAATTACCTCGCCCTGCACGGCGAACAGGGCCAGTTCTCCACCCTGTTCGGCAACAGCCTGGGCAATGCAGCAATGCTCGACAGCCTGACCGCGTTTAACCCGATCATGTGACGTATCCTTCCCGGACGTCGGTGAAACCGATCTCGAGAGGTTTCGCCAGCATCCGGGACACGGAATGAAAAAACTCAAGTATTCGGGTAATCATCTACTGAAAAAAGTGTTCTTGATTGATAGAATCGTCGCCCTCTTGTTCTCTCTTTGAAGGACCATAATGGAGCATCAAGCACACGCATTCATTACCTGGAATATCGATCCCGTCCTAATCTCATTCGCCAACCTTGAAATCCGCTGGTATGGCGCCCTGTTTGCCCTGGCTTACCTGATGAGTTACCAGACGCTCTACTGGATATATCATCGGGAAGGCCGGGATACATCGCAGCTGGAAAAACTGACCGTCTACCTGGTCATCGCGATTATCGTTGGTGCCCGGCTGGTGCATTGCCTGTTCTACGATCCCACCTACTACCTCGCCCACCCAGTGAAGATCCTGGCATTCTGGGAGGGGGGACTGGCCAGCCATGGAGGTGGTCTGGGGGCGTTGATCGGGCTCTATCTCTACAAATTCCGCTCGGGTGACTCCTACCTGTGGCTATTGGACCGGTTTGCCTTGCCGACCGCCCTGGCGGGCGCATTCATACGTATCGGTAATCTGTTCAACTCCGAAATCTACGGCACACCGACCCAGGTCCCCTGGGCCTTCATCTTCGAACGGGTGGATAATCTGCCCCGCCATCCGGCGCAGCTCTACGAAGCCATCGCCTACACTTTGATCTTCATAGGTCTGGTGGCGGTCTACCGACGTTGGGGGCAAAAGGTTCGTGACGGTATGATCTTCGGAATGTTGCTGGTAAGCGTATTCAGCGCCCGTTTCGCGATCGAATTCGTAAAGACGCAACAGGAGGCCTACAGCACCGACCTCGGGTTCAGTACCGGCCAGTTACTGAGTCTGCCCTTCATTCTGGTAGGGATCATCCTGATCGTGCGAGCGCTTTGGGGTTCCAGCGTGCGTCCCTCCGCCACCACGGAGTAATTCTCATCACAACGCCTTAATCCGAATGGTATTTATTAACCCGGCACCTAAATATGCCATGTTCAGGGCTTGCTTGTAGCCCCTATCAATATCATTACTAAGGGGGATGACACTTACTTAAGGCAAAGTGCTCGGTTTTCGTCATTCCGGCGCATGCCGGAGGAGTGGTGCATGGATGCACCATTTACGGACCTAAGGATGGCATCCAGGGATTTCGCACCGTCCCGCCTTCTGGATCCCGGCATGCGCCGGGATGACGGTGGTTTTTTTGACTTAAGTAAGTGCCATTCGTCTTAGAGGAAGGCAATCTCGTAGCCCAGATTGATCACAAAATCGGGCACCGTATCGGTGGTGAGATTCTCACCCAGGGAGAGATCGACACGATGCTGTTTCTGTTCGCCCCAATAGGTGCTGCCACCGAATGTCAGCATCAGGGCCGAACCACCTAATTGATCGACCTGACTGTCGTAAAACGGCGTATGGCCATCGAACTGGAACTTCAGATCCAGCCAATCGTATGTTTGCCAACTCAGTCCCAGGGTAGCAAATCCCACCACATGGCGTTGACGATCCGCCAGGACATCCGATTTACTCGTGAACAACAGGCCAGCCTGACCGAAACCGCCCACCATGTCATGATTCAGCAGCGCCCTTTGAGAACCGGATAACCAGAGAGCCAGATCCGTTCCGCCACTGCCCAGCAAGGCTTGAGCATCCCCGGTCGGCAGTTTCAGACTGGCGTGCCATGAGAGATTTCGCCCGGGTGAGGCCAGGGGCAGATCCCGGGCGACACTTAGTTGAATATCTCCGATACCACTCTGGTTCTTTTGGATGAGAACCCGGGTCTCGCCGTCTTCGACGTAGTAATAGCGAAGCCGGTTTCGGGGCCAATCGTCCCGCGCGGAGTTCGACAACCCGAACAGGTTGTGCCACTTTTGGATCAGTTTGTCCAGACCGCCATCACGGTGGGACAGGTAGGGCAGCTCAAACCCCCACTCCCAGCCTTCTCCCAACCCCTGTCTCCAAGTCAGCGTCACCCGGTAGGTGTCCCCATCCAAGGTTAACTGCTCAGACTCAGTCACCCTTTCCGAAGACGAGTTTGCCAGGCTGAACTGCACGCCTGCACGGGACGCCTGATCATCCAGAATGGTCGACGGCGTCGCCAGAGGCAAACCATATAACAGCATGAAGGGATTGGGATTTCGCACCTGGAAAGGTTCCGGATCCCGGATTTCTCCCGCCGTAACATATTGGGAGGATAATGCGCACAGGGCGCTTGAAAGCAGACAAAGACGGTACATCGCGAATCGTGGATTCCCTGATAAAATATCTCGTGTAGTGCCCATGGCTATTAAGTGAAGATAGCATCCCACAGGGATCCCATGACAGGGCTTGGTATCACGCGATAAGCATGCATTAATATGAGACACTACACTTGGATTAACCTAACCTGTGACTATGATCGCAAACGCAACACCTTAATTCATATAGATTTGTTTGTTCATAAACACAGTTATTTTTACGACTCGGGAACCGCCGCTTTGAAGACCCTACTCCGCAATGCAATTCTACTGCTCTGTTGTCTCTGTGCGCCCCTGATGGCGGCCGACCCGCAAACCCAGCCAGAACAGGGCCTCGACAGACAGGTCGAACATCTCAAGCAGTCGGTCATTGCGCTCAACCGGGAGCTGTTCATCCTCGAAGAGGAGTTGCTTTTTCCCGGCAACACCCAGGTATCGGTTTTCCTGTCCGTGGACACTGGCACCTTCTTCAAGCTCGACTCGGTACAGCTACAGATCGATGACAAGGAACTGGCTAACCATCTCTATACCGCGCGGGAACTCAAGGCATTGGAACGAGGTGGCGTACAACGTCTCTACCTCGGCAACCTGAAAGCGGGCCCCCACGAGCTAATCGCCTTTTTCACCGGCGAAGGTCCCAAGGGCCGTGACTATAAGCGGGGAGCAACGGTCAGTTTCGAAAAAGGTATAGGGCCCAAATATCTCGAACTTAAGATCGTTGACAGCGTAGCGCTGCAACAACCCGACTTTGAAGTCCGGGAGTGGGAGTGACACGGGTGCGGCCGACTCTGTTCCTCCGGCTTCTGATCACCTTCAGCCTGTTACCCGCAATCTCCACAGCAGCGGAGATTCAGCCAGGTGAGCCTCAGGAACTGAAGGATCTGCACTACGGCGAAGCCCTGTTCCAACTCTATCAGGAAGCCTATTTTCCGGCCATCATCCGGCTGCTCGCAGCCCGGGAACAGGGGCTGATGGAGGCCTATGAAGATGAGCCGGAACTGCTGCTGGGCGGCCTGTATCTGGCCTACGGGATGCCGAATACCGCGGAATCCCTGTTTGAACGGGTACTCAATCAGTCTGTGGAACCCAAGATCAAGGACCGCGCCTGGCTACATCTCGGTAAAGCCCGCCACCGTCGCGGCGAACCGGTCTCGGCGGAAAAGGCCCTGGCAGAGATTGGCGAGGGCCTGCCACCCGAGGGTCGGGACGAGAAAAGCTACCTGCAGGGTCTCATCGACCTACAGCGGGATGCACCGGACAAGGCGATAAACGACCTCTCCGGGGTCTCTCCCGAAGGAGAATGGTCCCTTTATGCACGCTACAACCAGGCCATTGCAAAACTACGATCCGAGCAGCCATCCGAAGCCCTCGCAATCCTCCAGGAGATCGGAGATGCAGGCTCAGATTCGGATAACGAGGAGACCCGGGCACTGCGCGATCAGGCCAATCTCGCCCGGGGATACCTGTTGCTCGAGGACCAGCATGCCGAATCCGCTAAAGGCGCCCTGCAGAAGATTCGCCTGCAGGGTTCCGCCAGCAACCGCGCCCTGTTGGGCCTGGGCTGGGCGTCACTGCAACTGAAGCAGCAGGAACAGGCCCTGGTTCCCTGGCAATTGCTGGCCCGACGCAACACCAGTGACCCGGCGGTTCTGGAAGCCAAACTGGCGATCCCCTATGTCTTCGCGGAACTTGGCGCTGAACAGCAATCGCTGCAGGCCTACCGCGACGCAATCAACGCCTATGACCAATCCCTCGCGAGTGTTGAGCAGATCATTCAACAGGTGGATCAGGACGGTTTTCCCGACAACCTGATCGCCGCCAGCACAAGTGACGTGGAATCCGGCTCCCTGAGTGTGGCGTTCCGCACCCTGCTACCCTATCTGCTCTCCGGCAACCTGTTTCAGGAACGCCTTCAGGATTACCAGGATCTGCGCCGGCTCGAAGAGAATCTTCTGGAGTGGCAGCAGAAGATGAGCAGCTACCGCACCATGCTGGCGACCCAGAAACAGGCCTATAAGCAAAAACTGCCCCAGGTCGAGGCTCACCTCCAGGGTGACCGTTTGCAGCAGTTGAGCGCCGAACGGGAGTGGTTATTCGAACGCTATCAACAGGCCGCCTCGGCCGAAGAGCCCCCGTACATACTCGCCACCGATGAAGAGAAAAAACTCCTCGTGCGCCTGCAGCATATCGATGACCTGATTGCCGATTCCGGAGCCCCACAAAAACTTCAGGGGCAGAAGGACATCGCACGGCTCCTGCAGGGGATTCTGACCTGGCAGACCGTAACCGAACACCCCGCCCGCTTATGGAACCTGAAGAAACAGATGCGCGAACTCGATCAGAACCTGGAAACCGCACAAACCCAGGAAAAGGAACTGGCACAAGCCAAGAAACAGGCGGTCAACCGTTTCACAGTATTCGGATCCCGAATCGACGAACTGGAAAAAGGAATTCCGCAACTTCTTGCTCAGGTCACTGAGACGCGTACCCAACAGGCCGCGCAACTCCGCGCCATGGCCCTGGAAAAGCTCGACCAACGCAAGGACCTCATCAGTAACTACCTGATTCAGGCACGATTCGGGGTCGCCAACCTCCTCGACATCAGTTCCGAAAGAGGGGTAACGCCTCAGTGAGACCCTGGCTCTATTTTTCCCTCGCCACCCTCGCCCTGAACGGATGCTCCTCCCTGGGGGAGAGCGATCCCAGCGAAACCACCCTGGCGGACATCCAGGCTGAACCGATCACCATCGAGAAGTCCAGCATTCCGCCGTCGGAACGCAACGAGGTCATCGAAAACTACCGCGCGTTACTCAAACTCAATCCGGACCAGCGGCTGCAGAGCGAGGCCACCCGGCGGCTTGCGGACCTGCAGCTGGAACGCACCGAAAGTCGCCTGATGAGCACAGAGGAAGCGCCCCCCAGCGAAGACGAACTGCGGAAATCGATTGCCCTCTACGAAGGACTGCTCAAAAAGGACCCCAACTATCAGGCCAATGATCTGGTGCTCTATCAACTGGCCCGGGCCTACGAATTGCAGGGCGACATTCCGGCGATGATGAAGACCCTGGACACCTTGGTCACCCGCTATCCGCAGAGTGACTTCTGGCAAGAGGCCCGGTTTCGCCAGGGCGAGCGCTATTTCGTGCTGCAGGACTTTGACCGGGCCGAAGCGGCCTATTCCGGGATACTCGAACGCAGCGACAGCTCCCCCTACTTCGACCGGGCCCTGTTCAAACACGGCTGGTCCCGTTTCAAGCAGCGCGAAACCGAGCAGGGCCTGAACTCGTTTACCCGCCTGCTGGACCGCAACCTGGACAATTCGGCGCCTCTGGCCCTGGATAAGCTCTCCCCCGGGGACAAACAACTGCTGGACGAAACCCTGCGGGTTATCAGTCTCACCTTCTCCGAGCTGGGAGGTGCCAACCGCATCCGTGACTATTTCGCCCAGCACGGACATCGCAACTATGAGTATCTGATCTACCAAGGCCTGGGGGATCTGTATCTCAAACAGGAACGCATCCAGGACGCCGCCGAAGCCTACATGGCCTTCGTCAACCTCAACCCAGGTCACCCTCAGGCACCCCGGCTGTCGGTACGGGTGGTCGACATGTACACCAAGAACGGCTTTCCGGCCCTGGCGATCGACAGCAAGAAGGCCTTCACCGAACACTACGCCCTCAACGGCGAGGTATGGAAGAGCCTGCCTGCGGAGGATCAGACCTGGCTCAGCGAACAACTACGCACCTACCTCAAGGAACTGGCCGAATACCATCATGCCCTGGCCCAGCGCAGCCGCAACAAGAAGACCCGGGAGATCACAGCAGAACAGGCTAAACAGGGTACCGAGGCAGCCCATTGGTACCGCCGTTATCTGGACAGCTTCCCCAACGATCCGAAGGCTGGCGAGATCAGTTTTCTGCTCGGCGAACTGCTGTTCGATTTGAAACAGTATCCCGAATCGGTCATCGCCTACGAGGACAGCGCCTACAAACTGCCCAAACATGTCAAACAGGCCGAGGCCGGCTATGCCGCTCTCCTCGCCTACAACCAGGGTGGCAAAGGGCTGTCACCAGAAGCCGCGGCAGCCTGGCAGAAGCAGGAAGTTGAGAGTTCACTGAAGTTCTGCGATGTCTTCCCCAACGACCCGCGCCGTGCCCAGGTGCTCACCGAGGCCGCGGACAAGCTGCTGGCGATGAACGACCTGGGTCGCGCCCGGGGTGCGGCCCTCCAGGTAGTCAACCAGAAACCGCCAGCAAAACCCGAATTGCGCAAAACCGCTTGGATCGTAGCCGCTCAAGCCGCCTTTGATCAGAAGGACTACAGTGCCGCGGAACAGGCCTACCAGCAGGCACTGGCCCTGACGGATGCCAAGGATAAACAACGTAAACCCCTGGAGGAACGTCTGGCCGCGAGTATCTATCAACAGGGTGTCGGACTGCGTGAACAGGGGAACCCTGCGGGCGCTGCGAGCCAATTTTTACGCATCGCCAGCCTCGCGCCGGCTGCCTCGATCGTGCAGACCGCCCAGTATGACGCGGCCGCCAGTCTGATCGCGGCGGGTGACTGGGCCGGTTCGGTGAAGATTCTGGAAGGCTACAAAAAGCGCTATCCCGACAGTGAACACGCCGCCGATGTGGACAGCAAACTGGCCGCGGCCTACATGGAGACCCAGCAGCCCCTAAAGGCCGCCACACA
This sequence comes from Candidatus Thiodiazotropha sp., assembly GCA_037384565.1. Taxonomy (GTDB): domain Bacteria; phylum Pseudomonadota; class Gammaproteobacteria; order Chromatiales; family Chromatiaceae; genus Thiodiazotropha. The sequence continues at coordinate 1,789 of JARRNW010000082.1, read as the reverse complement.
GCTCAACCTGATCGCCAATCAGGCCGACTCGCCGGAGTTGAAACGGGAGGCCAGCTGGCGCTCCGCGGAGCTGTTCGAACAAACCGGCCAGGCCCGCCAGGCGATCAGCGGCTACAAGTCCTTCGTCAAACAGTTCCCACAACCCCTGGATCAGGCCCTCGAAGCACGCCAGAAGCTGGTGGAACTCTATGCCAAAACCGGTGAAGCCGGGAAGCGGGACTGGTGGCGTAAGGAGATCATCAAAGCAGATGCCAAGGCGGGTAAACAGCGCTCTGACCGCAGCCGTTTCCTGGCCGCCACCGCCAGCATCAAACTGGCGGAAGCCGAACGTCAGGCCTACCGAAGCGTAAAACTGAAAGCCCCCCTTGAGAAAAACCTCAAGCTGAAGAAACAGCGCATGCAGAAGGCCATCAAATCCTACACCCAAGCCGCTGAATACGGAGTCGCGGAGGTCACCACCGAGGCCACCCACCGAATCGGTGAAATCTATCAGCAGTTCGGTACCGCGCTGATGAAATCCCAGCGTCCCAAGGGGCTGAGTGCCGATGAGCTGGAACAGTATGAAATCCTCCTGGAAGAGCAGGCCTACCCGTTCGAAGAGAAGGCGATCGGATTGTATGAATCGAATATCGAACGGGCCTCCGAGGGCATCTATGACGACTGGGTCAAACAGAGCTTCGCGCAACTCGCCAAGCTCATGCCGGCGCGCTACGCCAAACAGGAACAGTGGGAGGGCTGGGTCGATGCGCTGCGTTAAGCCAAGCCTTGGGGGAATCGCACTGGCCTTTCTGATGAGCGCCTGCGGCGGCTTGACCACCCAACCGGACAGCCCTGCCTCGCAGACTGAATCAACCCCGGCATCGCCCCTGGCAGGCGAGGTCCAAGCCGCTCAAAAGCTCTACCAGGCCAACAAAGCCGAGCAGGCCCGGTCCCAGTTGCAGGCACTGATTGACGCCCATCCGAAGAGCCCCGAAGCCTATCTGGTGCTCGCCGGCCTCGAACTCGACGAGAACCATCCCGAGGCAGCCCAAACCAATCTGGATACGGCGCTCGCACTGGACCCGAACAATCGTCGCGCCTTGAATCAACTGGGCATTGCACAACGCATGCAGGGCCATTTCCAAGCAGCCGAACAGGCCTATACCCGAGCCTTGTCCATCGACCCGGACTATGCACAGGCTCACCGTAATCTCGGCATCCTGTACGATCTCTACCTGGGAAAACCCCTCGAAGCCTTGAAACACTACCAGCGCTACCAAGCCCTGAACGGCGACTCGGACACCCAGATCGACGGCTGGATCGCCGATCTGAAGCGCCGCGCCGGTACCAACCCCTGAGGTCCGCCCGATGAATCTGAAACCTGTAATCCGGAGACTGGCCACCCTGCTGATCCTGATGTCGGCATGGGCCCAGAACGCCACCGCAGAGCAGCGACTCGACCTGGAAGGCACCGCCATCTTCGGCAATAACGAGTCGCCCAATGTGCTGTACGTGGTGCCCTGGCGATCGGCCAAACGTCTCACTTCCATGATGCCGCCGGAGATCGGACGGCAACAGGAATTTCTTTCACCCTTAGACCGTGATGTGTTTCGCAGACAGATCGATTGGTACCACAAGTATGGGGAAAACCCATAAAGAATTTGCCAATCTATGCCCTAATTACACATCACACAAACCTCGTTCAAATCCAGTCGCGTAACTACGGAGAACCCTATGGCGCTCATCGACACCATCATCCGCTTTTTTCAGGAGGGCGGGCTTTTCATGTATCCCATTTTGGTGATCTTCG